>JBBSAS010000055.1:0-8963 GCA_038252055.1 Candidatus Limnocylindrales bacterium | reverse complement strand
GCTGGCCGTCGGGACGGTGCCCGATCCACTTGTCGGGCCGGTCGTCGTCAACGTGCTGATCCTCGCGACCGTGCTCGGCCTGGCCGGCTGGTCGTTCGCCCGCCAGGAGCTGTAGGCAGCGGGGCCGCGCGGCGGAACGGCGGCCCGAACCGCGATGCAGGGCCCGACCGCAACGCAGGCGGCGAGTCCCGCCCGCTGAGCGCGGACGGCCCCCTACGCGGCGGGCGCCTCGGTCGGGCTCGAGGGCGGGACGGCCGGCGGGACGACCGGCGGGACGGGCGGGACCCCGCGCGGCCGGGCCCGGCGCATGGCGGCCAGGACGAGCCCCGCGATGATCGCGAGGACGATGCCGAGCGGCAGGAGGACGATCGCGGCCCAGATGACCCCGTTCGCGAGCCCCTGGCCGATGCCGACGAGCGTGGCGGCTGCCCGGTCCACCTCGGCGCCGGGATCCCAGCCCTCGCGGACCTGGGTCACCGCGACGACGGGCGGGAGCGTGAAGGAGACGGACAGGGTGGCGAGGGCGGCCCGTTCCTCGAGCGACTGCTTCTGCGCCGTGAGCTGCTCGATCTCGCCGCGGACCTCGGTCAGCTGCGCCTGGACCTCGAGGACGTCGGGGATCTTCACGGCCTTCGCCATGATCCCCTGGAGGGCCGACTCGGTCGCCCGCAGGTTGGCCAGGCGGGCCCCGAGGTCCACGACCTGGCTCGTGACCTCTTCGCTCGCCGTCTGCTCGGCGAGGACCTTCGTGCCGACCTCGCGGAGCGCCGTGAGGGTGCTCTCCCAGCGGTCCGCAGGGATCCGGTAGGTGACCGTCGCGGAGGCGCGCTCGCCGTCGCCCTGGCGCTGCGACGCGGCGACGTACCCGCCGGCGGCGGCGACGGCCCTTCCCGCAGCCGCCAGGCCGTCGTCGAGGATCGGGACCTCGAGGTCGAGCTGACCGGTGCGGACGATCAGCACGTTCTCCGCGGGGGAGTCGCCGGGGCCGCCGGTCCCGCTCCCGGACACGCGATCGGCATCGGTCTTGCTGCCCTCCGACGGTGCGCCCGGGTTGGCCGCGTCGTACGCGGGGACCTCGGCGGGCAGCCCTTCGGCGGCTCCCACGGACGGCTCAGGAAGCGAGGCGGCGCTGCTGCACGCGGCAAGGACGGCGCCCGCGGCGAGCAGGCCGAGGAGGCGGGTCATCAGGGAACGGCCGGGCCGATGCCTGGCGACGGAACGGACGGGCGTGATCATCGCGGCGACCTCGTGGCTCGGTGCGAAGCGGCCTGCCTCGCGCGTGGTGCCCGGGACGGTCGTCAGGGTGCGATGGTTCCTCCGAGGTCCGCCAGGAGCGCGGCGGCGAAGGCGGCGCGTCGGGCCCGTGCGATGGCCCGAACGGAACGATCTCGAGGGCCGCGTGGCCGGACGGCTCAGCCAAGGGCCACGTTGTCGATGAGACGGGTGCTCCCGAAGCGGACCGCCAGCGAGAGGAGCGCCGGGCCGTCGATTCGGTCGAGCTCGGCCAGGGAGACGTCGTCGGCCAGCGAGACGTATTCCACGACGGCGAGCGGCTCGCCGGCGAGGACCGCACGGACCACCTCCCGGATCGTCTCCGCGTCGCGCTCCCCGTCCGCCCAGCGTGCCCGGCCCGCCTCGAGGGCGCGGTGGAGGATGGGCGCCGCCCTCCGCTCGACGGGGGAGAGATGAACGTTGCGCGAGCTCATCGCCAGCCCGTCCGGCTCGCGGACGGTGGGGCAGGGGACCACGGTCGCGAGCGCGAGGTCGGTCGCCATCCGCGCGATCACGCGGAGTTGCTGGGCATCCTTCATCCCGAAGTAGGCCCGGTCTGGCCGGACGAGGCCGAGGAGCACCGCGACGACGGTCGCGACGCCCTCGAAATGCCCGGGGCGGGCCGCGCCCTCGAGCGGGCGGGCCACCGCGCCGACGCTGACCATCGTGTCGAAGCCGGGTGGGTAGACGTCCTCGACGGACGGCGCCCAGACGAGGTCCACGCCCTCTTCGGCACAGATCGCGAGATCGCGGGCCTCGCTGCGCGGATAGCGATCCAGATCGTCGGGGCTCACGAACTGGCGCGGGTTGACGAAGATCGAGACGGCGACGGTCGCGCATTCGCGGCGTGCCCGGGCCACGAGGGAGCGATGCCCCGCATGGAGCCAGCCCATCGTCGGGACGAGGCCGACCGGCCGCCCCGTCCGGGACAGGGCGGCGGCGAGCTCGTCGCGGCTGCGGACGACGAGCGGCGAGCCAGCGCTGCCCGCGGTCACGGGACGATCGCGGGCCCCCGTCACAGGTCGCGGTCGAGCGGGATCCCACCCGCGACCGAACCGGACGTTCCGACGTGTGCGCCGCCCGGTCCGAGGACCTCCGCGAGGACGGCGTCGTCCATCCGCACCGTCTCGGCCTCGCCGGGAAACGCCCCGCTCTCGACGTCGGCCCGGTATGCGGACGTGGCCGCGAGGATCGTGGCCCGGAGGTCCGCGTAGCGGCGGGCGTGGCGCGGCGCGAACGAGCCGAGCCCGAGCACGTCGTTGATGACCTGGATCTGGCCCGAGCAGCCGGCGCCCGCGCCGATCCCGATCGTGGGGATCCTCAGCCGAGCCGTGATTGCCTCGGCGAGCTGGGCGGGGACGAGCTCGAGGACGACGGCGAACGCACCCGCGTCCTGGACCGCCAGCGCATCACGGAGGAGCGCCCTCGCCTGTCCCTCGCTCTTGCCCTGGACCCGGAACGTGCCGAGCGTGTTGATGGCCTGGGGGGTGAGCCCGATGTGACCCATCACCGGGATCCCGGCTTTCGCGAGGGTCTCGATCACCGGCGCCGAGCGGGTCCCGCCTTCGACCTTCACCGCCTGCGTGCCAGCCTCCCGGAGGAAGCGTCCGGCATTCACCAGGGCGTCGTCCGGCGTGGCGTAGGAGAGGAATGGCATGTCGCCGACGACGAGGGTCCGCCGGGTCCCGCGGACGACCGCGCGGGTGTGGTGGAGCATCTCCTCCATCGTCACCCGGACCGTGGTGTCGTAGCCCAGGACCACCTGGCCCAGCGAATCGCCGACGAGGACCGCCGGGATCCCCGCCTCGTCCACGACCATGGCCGTCGGGTAGTCGTAGACGCTGAGCATCGCGATCCGCTCGCCGCGGACGTACATCCGGGCAAGATCGACGACGCTCAGGCGGGCGGGTCCGCCCGGGGTGGCACTCACGATGGGCTGGCCTCCGGCAGGGAATCGGTCGCTCCAGTCTGCGCCGCGACGTCCCGGGCGTCCAGCGCAGCGACCACGCGGTCGAGGATCCGGTCGGCCACCGCGCGCTTCGACAGGAGGGGCAGGGCCACCTCCTCGCCGGCGGCGGCGAGGATCGTGACGCGGTTCGTCTCGGTCCCGAACCCCGAGCCCGCCTCGGTGACGTCGTTCGCGACAAGAAGGTCAACCCCCTTGCGGGCGAGCTTGTCCGACGCCCGGGCCAGGCTGCCCGTCTCCGCGGCGAACCCGACGAGGACCGGGCGGCGCCGGAGCGCTGGGCGCACCGTCACGCCCCCTTCGTCGATCCCGCGCACGCGGTGCCCGATCTCGGCGAGGATGTCCGGATTCGGGACGAGCTCGACCGTGAGGCCCGCATCCGTGCGTGGCAGCTTACGGTCAGCGGGTGACGACGGGCGGAAGTCCGCGACCGCCGCGGCCATGACGAGGGCGTCGAAGCCGGCTTGGGCCTCGCGAGGTGCGCCGTCCGGGGAGGCTCCCCCGGCGCCGAGGAGCCCGAGCAGCACCGTGCGCATCGCCGCCGCGGTCTCGGCGCGAATCACCTCCACGCCGACGGGGAGGGGAACGCTCACGGCAGCGGCCACGAGCGTCACCCGGGCACCGCGGTCGCGGGCCGCCTCGGCGACCGCGATCCCCATCCGGCCGGAGCTGCGGTTGCCGATGAAGCGGACCGGATCGATCGGCTCTAGCGTGCCGCCGGCCGTGACGACGACGTGACGGCCGGCCAGGTCGTCGGCGTCGCCGGCGAGATCGGCCACCTCTGCGTCGGTCAGCAGGGGCGAACGGTCTGCGGGTTCGGGCGCCCGGACGGGCCGGACCCCGATCGCCTCGACGACTGCGTCCACGATCGCCTCGAGCTCGGCGAGGCGGCCGGGCCCGACCTGGCCGGAGGCGAGGGGCCCGACCGCTGGCGTCACGATCGTGTAGCCGAACCGGTCGCGGAGGATCGCCACGTTGTCCTGGGTGGCGGGGTGGGCGTACATGTCGCCGTCCATCGCGGGGGCGACGACGACCGGGGCCGAGGTGGCCAGGCAGGTCGCGGTCACCACGTCCGCCGCGAGGCCGTGGGCCATCGCCCCCAGCCAGTGGGCGGTCGCCGGAGCGACAACGATCGCATCCGCGGCGTCCGCGACGAGGACGTGGCCGATTCGCCCGTCCGGGAGGAGGTCGAGGACCTCGGCGTCCACGCGGCGGCGGGAGAGGGCGGCGAGGGTGAGGGGCGCGACGAATCGGGTTGCCGAGGGGGTCATCAGGACCTGCACCTCGGCGCCCTCGGCGCGGAGGAGGCGGAGCAGGTCCACGGCCTTGAAGGCGGCGATCGACCCGCTGATACCGAGGCCGATGAAGCGTCCGGCCAGCCGCCCGCCCACGCTCATGCCTCGTCGGAGCCGGTGACGGCCCGGTGGAAGAGGACGAGCCCGCGCAGCGTGAGGTTGGGGTCGAGGGCGTCCACGCCGTCGATCGACCGGGCCCAGGGGAGCGTGGCCATCCCTCCCGTCAGGACGACCCGGACGTCGTGCGGGGCGACGCCGGGGCCCGCGGCGAGTTCGCGCCGCATCCGCGCGAGGAGTCCCTCGATCATCGCCCGGTGCCCGAGGACCGTCCCGACCTGGATCGCGCTCGTGGTGTCGCGACCGATGGCGCTGCCCGGAAGCTGGGGCTCGACACGGGGCAGGCGCGCCGTTCGCGCCGCGAGCGCGTCGAGGCCGAGGCCGACGCCCGGCGCGATCGCTCCTCCCACGAAGGCGCCGTCGCGGTCCACCGCATCGAGGGTCGGGGCGGTCCCGCAGTCCACGACCACGGCCGGACTGCCGTACAGGTGAACGGCCGCATACGCGTTGACGAGGCGGTCGGGACCGACCTCGGCGGGGCGCTCCACCCGGACCGGGAGCGGGAGGACGCCCGCGGTCGCCGCGACACAGGGGATCATCCGCCGCGCTGCCATCGCCTCCACGGCGGCCACCTGGGCCGGCACAGTCGAACAGACGACGATCGAGCGAACGCCGGCGAGGTCCTGCCCGTCGAGGCCCAGGAGACCCTCGAGCACGAGCTCCATCTCGTCGGAGGTCCCAGCGGGTGCCGTCGCGGCGCGCCGGGTCGTCACGAGCGAGCCGTCACGAGCCACACCGATCCGGATCGTCGAGTTGCCGATGTCGATCGCGAGGAGCATGGGTCGATGATAGGCCGTCGCCGGGACTGGAAGCCCGGCCCGACTGCGGGCCTGTGTACCGACGTCGCGGGCCGGGGGCGCGTTGCCCCCGGATCGAACACGCGGCGTCCCGGATTGCAACCCGGAACGGCCCGCGCGGGGGGTTCGCCGTGCGCTAGGATCGACCCCGTCGCGCCCGACGTCGCAGGCCCTGGCGTCACCGGGCCGGCCGCACCGTCTCCGAGCCCAGGTCCGTGCAGGAGGTGCCTCGATGGCGCGCCCGATCCCCGTCAAGTTCTTCGTGAACAGCGGCATCGTGTCGTCCCGGGCGGACATCCTCAACCTGCTCCGGCCCCTGCTCAAGCAGACGGTGGCGTATCGCTACTTCCGGGGGCGCGACCTCGTGGCCCTGGGGACCGGCTGGGTGGAACGGGTCGTCGTCGACGAACCCGAGACCTCCACGTACTTCACGCCTCTCTCGATCTGCCTGAACGTCGATTCGTTCGAGCACCTCGAGTTCGAGACCCGGCCGGACCAGCTCGTCGTCTACGTGCTCGTCGAGGGAGACGAACGCGTCGTCCTCGAGTTCGCGCCGCTCGCCGGCGGCGCCCGGAACGATGGCGGCGCGGAGCAGCTCGCGTTCGACACGAGCGGCTTCGTCCAGATGGAGCTCCTCGGCCCGGAGGCCGACGCGAGCGCCTGACCGGACGCTGCGGCGTCCCCCGGGACGACGCCCCGTCCAGACCAGCCGGACGCGGCCCGAGGGAAGCCGCGCTCACGGCTCATCACAGGCAGGAGAAGGAGGGCGTATCGCGTGAGCGCGATCGCGAGCTATTTCCGCTTCGGAGAGCGCGGGACGGGGTTCGGGACCGAGATCCGGGCGGGCCTGACGACCTTCATGGTCATGGCCTACATCCTCTTCTTGAACCCGTCGATCCTGATGGGCGGGTTCAAGGATGCCGACGCGGCGTTCACCGCCGTCGCGCTGTCGGCGGGCACGGCGCTCGTCGCCGGGATCATGACGATCGCGATGGGCGTCGTCGGAAACTATCCGCTCGCCCTCGCGGCCGGGCTCGGCATCAACGGGATCGTCGCGTACTCACTGATCGGCCGCGGCCTCACGCCCGCCGGAGCGATGGGCGTGATCGTCCTCGAGGGGCTCCTCGTCACACTGCTCGTGCTGGTCGGCTTCCGCGAGGCGGTGATGAACGCGGTCCCGCTCGCGCTCAAGCGGGCGATCGGCGTCGGGATCGGGCTCTTCATCCTGTTCATCGGCTTCGCGAACGGCGGCTTCGTGGTCCAGGGCGCCGGGACCCCGGTGACCTTCCACGCGCCCTCGACGCCCGCCGATTTCGTCTTCTGGCTCGGCGTCATCCTGACCACCGTCCTCTGGGTCCGCAAGATCCGGGCCGCCCTCGTGATCAGCATCCTCATCACGACCGTGGTGGCCCTCGTCGCCGGCGTCACGAGCGTGCCCTCTGACTTCGTCCTCACCCCGTCGTTCAGCACGCTGGGCGCCTTCGACGCGGGGAACGTCTTCTCCGTCCTTGGCCCCGTCGCGGCAATCCTCACGATCTTCTCGATCATGCTGACCGACTTCTTCGACACGATGGGCACCGTCACCGGCGTCGCCGCCGAAGCCGGGCTTGCCGAGGAGGACGGGACCGTTCCCGGTGTCGGCCGGGTCCTTTTCGTCGACTCGCTCGCGGCCGTCGCGGGCGGCGCCGCGGGCGTCAGCTCGAACACGACGTACATCGAATCCGCCGCAGGTGTCGCCGAGGGTGGCCGCACCGGCTTCGCCTCGGTCGTGACCGGCGTTCTCTTCCTTGCTGCTATCGTCCTCGCCCCGGTCGCCGGGATCATCCCCGCGGTGGCGACGGCGCCGGCGCTCGTGCTCGTCGGCTACCTGATGTTCACCCAGATCCGCGACATCGACGTGACCGACGTCGAGGCCGGCATCCCGGCGCTCCTCACGATGATCCTCATGCCGCTCACGTATGACATCACCGTCGGGATCGGCGCCGGCTTCATCGCCTGGGTCCTCATCAAGGTCGTGCGGGGCAAGATCGCGGAGGTCCACCCGCTCATGTGGGTGGTCGCGATCGGCTTCCTCGTCTTCTTCCTCCAGGACTGGATCCTCGCCGTCATCCCGGCGTAGGACCCGGTCCCTCCAGCCATCACATCCGTCGCGGCGGCGCGCGTCGGCAGGTCCGCGCGCGCCGCTCGCCGGGTACGTGTCGCGCTCGGCCGGCACGGGCCGGGTCCCGTTCCGATACCCTTCGGCGCGATGTTCGAGCGAACTGCGTTGCCCGACGGGCCCCGTGTCATCTCCGCCCGGTTGCCGGGGTCCCGGTCGGTCACGATCGAAGCCCACGTCCTGGCCGGCTCGCGCCATGAGGGCGTGGGCCAGGCCGGGTGCGCCCACTTCATGGAGCACCTCACCTTCAAGGGGACCCGGGCGCATCCGTCCACCCGCGCCCTCTCGGAAGCCGTGGAGGGGATCGGCGGGACCTTCAACGCCTCCACGGACCGGGAATCCACCGTCTACTACGTCCGCGTGCCGGCCCGGCATGCCCCGCTCGCGATGTCCGTCCTCGGCGAGCTCGTGGCCCACCCCCTGCTGGCCGAGGAGGAGATCGAGCAGGAACGGGACGTGATCGTCGAGGAGATCCGCTCGTACCTCGACGATCCCGCCGAGCACGCGAGCGTCCTCTTCGACCTCGCGATGTTCGACGACACCCCGCTCGGCCGCGAGATCGCCGGGACCGAGGAGAGCGTGCGCGCCCTGCCGGCATCGGCAATCCACGCGTTCTGGCGGACCTTCTACCGGCCGTCGAACGTCGTCGTGGCGGCGTCGGGCGACATCGACCACGCGGCGGTCGTGCGCCTTGCCGCCGACGCGTTCGGTCCCGCGGTCCGGACCACGCCGCCGCCCGCCCCGGATGGACCCGGGCAGGCCATGCCCGGGTTCGCGCCGGCCCCGGAACTCCCGGCCGGCGCGACCTTCCTGCGGGCGACGCGGCCGACCACCCAGGCCCAGCTGATCGTCGGCGTTCCCGGCCTCCGGCGCGACCACCCCGACCAGTGGGCCCAGTCCGTCCTGAACGCCGTCCTTGGCGACGGGATGTCGAGCCGGCTCTTCCTCGAAGTCCGGGAGGAGCGGGGGCTGGCCTACGACGTTGGCAGCTCGATCGTGAGCTACGCCGATGCCGGCGTCTTCACCGTCTACGCCGGGGTGGACCCGGCGAAGATCCGGCCGACGATCGCCGCGATCCTCGAGGAGCTGGCCCGCCTCCGCGACGCGCCGGTCCCCGACGCGGAGCTCGCGAAGGTCAAGGCGTACCTCGCCGGCCGGCTCGAGCTGCGGCTCGACGAGTCGCGGTACGTCGCCTCGTGGGTCGGAACCCAGGAGGCGCTCCACGAGCGGGTCATGACGCCCGACGAGGCGCTCGCGGCGATCGACGCGGTCACGCCGGACGAGGTGCAGGCGCTTGCCGGGCGGCTCTTCCGTGACGAGGGGTTGCGGATGGCGGTGGTCGCGCCGGCCGGCAAGGG
>JBBSAS010000054.1:0-9004 GCA_038252055.1 Candidatus Limnocylindrales bacterium | reverse complement strand
CGAGGTCGAAGTCGTCGGCGAGGGCGACGACCTTCCCGAGGAGGAACTCGTTGGCGAGGCCCAGCTGCGCCTCGCGCTCCTCGGCGGTGCGGCGGCGGAGGTTCGCGTAGTCGGCCTGGGCGCGCTGGGCCAGGGAGAGGTGCTCCGCGGCCTGCGCCGCCGTCGCGTCGCGCTCGGCGGTCAGGGCCTCGATCTGAGCAAGGAGCGCCACCGGGCTCGTGTCGAGCTCGGCGATGCGCTCCTCGGCGCGGGTGCGGTGGCGTGCCGGCGGATGGTCGGACTGACTTGGCATGGGGCTCCTCGCGTCTCAGGCGTAGAGGTGGTCGACGAGGTCGTTCATAAGGCGGGACACGAAGCGGACGCTGCCGATCGCCTGCGGGTACCGGAGGCGGGTCGGCCCGAGGACCCCCACGACGCCCACGGCCGCGCCCGGACGCCCGTAGGGGGCCAGGATGAGGGAGACGTCGGCCATCTCCGCGGGGCGGTTCTCCCGGCCGATGTAGACGCGGGTTACGCCTCCCCGGGTCACGTCCTCGATGAGCTCGCCGAGGTACTGCCGGTTCTCGAGCGCCTCGAAGACGCGGCGGAGCTTCTCCGACGCCTTGAACTCGGGCTCGGCCATGACGTGGAGAAGGCCGTCGCTGAAGAGCTGCTCCACGGTCGTGGCATCGAACTCGCGGAGGATCCGGAGCGCCCGATCGCCGGCGCGGCGGACAAACGCGAAGACCGGATCGTCGATGGGCGCCTCCTCGAACCAGCGAAGGCGCTCGGCGAAGTCGGCCGCGGTGAGCCCGAGGCAGCTCCGGTTGAGCCGCTGGGCCGCCTCCGCAAGCTCGTCGGCGGTCGTGCCCGGATCGATCGTGAGGAGGCCCTGCTTCACCGACCCCTCGTTGAGGACGACGATGAGGCTGGCCATCCGGTCGCCGATCCCGACGAGGTCGAGATGGCGGATCCGGGCCGCCCGCGGCTTCGCGGCCGTGGCGAGGCCGGCAGCATGGGTGACCGAGGAGAGGGTGGTTGCGGCGAGGCGGAACCACTGGTCGGTGGCGAACTCCACCTGGCCGAACTGGTGGCGGATCATCAGCTGGTCGACCGGCGGCAGGGCATGCTCGCCGACGAGCGCCTCCACGTAGAAGCGGTACCCGGCATCGGTGGGGACGCGGCCGGCCGACGTGTGGGGATGGCCGAGGTAGCCCTCGGCCTCGAGCTCCGCAAGCACGTTCCGGACGGTCGCGGAACTGACGCCGAGCAGATAGCGCTCCACGAGCGTCTGCGACCCGACGGGAATGGCCCGGGTGACGTATTCCTCGATGACGGCCAGCAGGATCGCCTGAGATCGGGCGTCGAGCAGGCCGCTGCTGCGGCGAGCTCCTCGCGCCACGGTGCGGCTCCTTCGCGGCCTGACGTGGGCACGTCCCGTGCCCCGTCGACCACGTCGTCCGTCGCTAGCACTCTCCTTGGTGGAGTGCCAGCGTTCTTGCCGAAATCTTAGCAGTCTCCCTCGGGGAGTGTCAACGGCGGCGCCGGGCGATACGGCGAGTCAAGTCCCTCCTGGGCGATGGGGCCTGGGGCCACGCTGGCCAGCGCCAGGCAGGTGCCACTGGTGGCCAAGCTCGCGGGGGGCGCCTCCCTACAGCAGGCGGGTGAACAACTCGTTCGAGAGAAGGCGCCCCCGGAGCGTGAGGCGCACCCGGCCGTTTGGGGCGTCCTCGACGAGGCCGGCCTCGGCCGCCCAGAGGAATGGATCCGGCATGGCCAGCGCCGCGGCGCGTCGCACGCCCCGCGCCGTGCGCAGGCCGAGGATCAGCGTCTCCGCCGCCGCCGTGGCGCCGTCGAGGATCTCCTCGCCACCCGGCGGCAGCGCCGGGGCCACGCCGGAGGGCGGCACGAGGGCCGCGGACCATGCGTCGAGCCGGGCCGCATTCCAGCGCCGGGTCACGCCGTCGAACGCGTGCGCTCCGGGGCCAATCGCCTCGTACGGTTCCCGCTCCCAGTAGACGAGGTTGTGGCGGCTCTCGGCCCCCGGGACCGCCCAGTTCGAGAGCTCGTACCAGGGCATCCCGGCTCCGCCGAGGGCGGCGTCCGCGAGCGCGTAGGCGGCGGCCGCACGGTCCTCGTCCTGTCCGACGCGCGCATTCTCGCGCCATCGTCGCGCGCCGGCGCTCGTGGGCAGGTGGTCGCCGTTCGGCCCCGTCAGCCCCTCCGCGTCGGGGTCGTCGAGCGTCAGGGCGTAGCAGGAGAGGTGCTCCGGCCGAAGCTCCAGCGCGGCCTCCAGGGTCGCGGCCCACGTCGCGAGCGCCTGGGCCGGGAGGTCGTAGAGGAGGTCGAGGCTCACCCGGTCGATGCCGGCATCCCGGGCGGCCGCCACCGCGTCGGCCACGTCACCGGCCCGGTGGCGCCGGCCGAGGCTCCGAAGCTCCCCGTCGTCGAGGCTCTGCGCCCCGAGCGAGAGGCGGGTCACGCCGGCCCGGGCGAACGCCGCCAGGTCGCCGCGATCGTCGGGTCCCGGGTTCGCCTCGATCGTCACCTCAGCTCCGACCGCGAGGACGAAGCGCTCCCGGACGGCGCCCACGATCTCCGCGAACGCCGCCGCCGGGAGGAGCGACGGGGTGCCGCCGCCGACGTAGAGGGAGGTGAGCGGCGGACGGCGCGGGGTACCGGGCGGGCCGAACCGTGCGTCCGCGCGATCGGCCCGGAGGTGGATCTCCTGGACCGCCGCTGCGACATACGCGGAGACCCGGGCCCGGGGACCCGAGGCCGCGGCACCCGCGTAGACCACGAAATCGCAGTACGGGCAGAGCGAGCGGCAGAATGGGACGTGGACGTAGAGGGCGACGGGCGGGCGGGTCCCGGCGTCGCCGCCGCCCGTCATCGCCGCGCGGCGGACCGGTCGTCGGGGTGATCGAGCGACTGCCATCCCTGGGGCGACCGCCGGAACTCCCATGTCTCCTCGATCTCCTCGCCGCGCCGCGCCGGCTGCCCCGCGTGGCCCGTGCAGACGAAGACCGCGATCCGGGTGATGGCGTGGGCAAGGAACGCGGCACCGATCGCGTCGGTCGCCACGACGACCCAGCCCGCCGCGAGCCCACCCACGAGACTCAGCACGAACATGTAGCGGCCGCGGCCCGGGGCCCCGGTCCGCGTGGCGAGCGTGTAGAGGAACGCCTGGATGATGATCGCCGTCCCCGGGTTGATGCCGATGAGCAGGAGCAGCCCCAGGACGGCACCTCGGAAGGTGGCCTCGTCGATGAACGCCGTGCCGATCGCGTTGAGGACCGCGGTGGGATACGTCCACGCGGGCGGAAACCGGATCCGGCCGTAGCGATAGAACGCGAAGGCGACGGCCTGGAGCGTCCCGAGGAGGCCGAAGCCGAACCCGAAGAGGAGCGCCTGGCCGCGATCCCCGAGCGTGATCCCGAGGCTGCCCACCGGATCGGGGTGGACGACGAGCAGCGTGCCGACGAGGGCGAAGCCGAGGAGGATCCAGCTGAGACGCCGGAGAAACGGCGCCCGGCCTCCCTCCCGGGTCGGCTCGTCGTACTCGGCGGCCCCGAACGTCTCCGCCTCGAACCGGAGCATCACGAGGAAGAAAACGATCGCGAGGCCGACGAGGGCGCGGATCGTCTCCTCCATGTCGGTCAGGCGTCCTCGCCCATGCGCAGAACCGCGAGGAACGCCTCCTGGGGGATCTCGACCGAGCCGACGCGCTTCATCCGCTGCTTGCCTTCCTTCTGCTTCTCGAGCAGCTTCCGCTTGCGGCTGATGTCGCCACCGTAGCACTTGGCGAGGACGTTCTTGCGCATTGCCCGGATCGTCTCCCGGGCCACGACGTTCGAGCCGATCGCCGCCTGGATCGGCACCTCGAACATCTGCCGCGGGATGAGCTGCTTGAGCTTCGCGGCGAGCAACCGGCCGACCGACGGCGCCTTGTCGCGGTGGACGATCATCGAGAGCGCGTCCACGGGCTCGCCGTTCACAAGGACATCGAGCTTCACGAGCCGGGCCTCCCGGTAGCCGGCCTCCTCGTAGTCCATCGAGGCGTATCCCTGGCTCCGGCTCTTGAGCTGGTCGAAGTAGTCGACGATCAGCTCCGCGAGCGGGATCTCGAACGAGAGAAGGACCCGCTGCGGGTCGAGGTACTCCATCGCGTGGAAGGTCCCCCGGCGCTGCGTCGAGAGCTCCATGAGCGACCCGATGTGGGCGGACGGGGTGATGACCGAGAGGGTCACCCACGGCTCCTCGATCGTCGCGATGTCGCCCGCGGGCGGCATGAGGGCCGGGTTGTCGACGATGAGCGGCGTCCCCCCCGAGAGGAGGGTGACCCGGTACTCGACCGAGGGCGCGGACGCGATGAGCTCGAGGTCGAACTCGCGCTCGAGGCGTTCCTGGACGATCTCCATGTGGAGGAGGCCGAGGAAGCCGCACCGAAAGCCGAACCCGAGGGCGATCGAGCTCTCGGGCTCGAAGGTGAAGCTCGCGTCGTTGAGGTGGAGCTTCTCCATCGCGTCGCGGAGGAGTGGGTAGTCCTCGCCCGAGATCGGGTAGATCCCGGCGAAGACGAGGCTCTTCGCGGCCTGGTAGCCGGGCAGCGGCGCGGCTGCCGGCACAGCGGCGTTCGTGACCGTGTCACCGACCTGGGCGTCGCGGACGCTCTTGAGACCGGTGGCGATGTAGCCGACTTCGCCGGCCGTGAGCAGCGGAACCGGCACGAGCTGCGGGCGGAAGAAGCCGAGCTCGAGAATATCGGCCTCGGCTGTCGACCCCATCAGGCGGATCCGTTCGTGGGCGTGCAGCGTGCCCTCGGCAAGTCGGACGTACGTCACCACCCCCTTGTAGGCGTCGTAGTGGGAGTCGAAAACGAGCGCTCGGAGGGCCGAGGTCGGGTTGCCCTTCGGGGGTGGGACGCGGCGCACAATCGCCTCGAGGATCTCGGCGATCCCGGTCCCCTCCTTCGCCGAGGCGAGGAGAACCTCCTCGCGGGGGATGGCCAGGACGTTCTCGAGCTCCTCGATGACGAGGTCCGGCTGGGCCGACGGCAGGTCGATCTTGTTGACGACGGGAATGATCACGAGGTTCTGGCGCAGGGCGAGGTGGACGTTGGCCAGCGTCTGGGCCTCGATCCCCTGGGCGGCGTCCACGACGAGGATCGCCCCCTCGCAGGCCTGCAGGCTGCGGCTCACCTCGTAGGCGAAGTCGACGTGGCCGGGCGTGTCGATCAGGTTCAGGCCGTAGACGAGGCCGTCGGCGGCCTCGTACTCCAGCCGAACGGCCCGCGCCTTGATCGTGATCCCCTTCTCGCGCTCGAGGTCCATCGAGTCGAGGACCTGGCTCGTCATCTGCCGGGGATCGATCGTGTGGGTGGACTCGAGCAGGCGGTCCGCGAGGGTCGACTTGCCGTGGTCGATGTGGGCAATGATCGAGAAGTTGCGCAGGCGATCTTGAGGTATCTGGTTGGTCATCGAAACCGTGAGAGCAACCGACGAAACGGTTCGATAGCTCGGTCAAGAGGAGGCCGAGTGCTCATGTCGCGAGTCAGAACAATCTGGTCGCGGTTCGTTCTGATGAATTCGAGGAGAGGGTCGGCAAGGTCGCCGGCCGTCCGATAGTAGGCCTGATCTAGGGCGTCGAGTTGCGCACCGCGGTTGTCGTCCTGGTCCTCGTCATCCATAGCGGACTCGACCGCTTCCGGCGTGAGGGGACCGTCGATCTTGAGAGCCGCGATAGCGCATCGGGTCAGGTCTGCGACGGCACCACTACCGATGGCAGTGAGTGACCTGACAAGGTTAGGGACCTGCTCGGGCACGTTCCTGAAGAGCTGGTCATACCCGCCGTTGTTCACCTCGCGCTCCAGCGCCTCGACCGCCAGGACGACCCGCTCTGGCTCGTCAAGGTGCTCGTGGCCGATCCGCGCTGCCTTGCTCGTGATGGCTTGTTCGAAGGCGAGGACGATGGAGTCGGTCCGATAGGCGCCGTCCAGGGCGATCAACTCGTCCGTTGTCTGCCCCGTGTAACCGTCAAGCCAAGGCAGCGCGCTCATCCAGCCACTCCTCGATGCGGTCCAAGCGAACTTCCATAGCCAATCATGACGCTGCGGGGTAGCTGAACGGCAACCTGCTGGACGACGCCGATGATCGAACTGGACAGAAACGCAGGCGCTCGGTAGAGATGCTCATCGGACCGGAGCGGAACAGCCCAGGGCTGCTACGTCGTGGGCGTCGCCCGTCGTCAGTACGGCACGGCGTCACACGATGTGCCGCGTGGGCGACGGGCCGCGAGGATCGTCGTCCTGAGAGACGCAGGCGAGACTGCGGGATCGTGGTCACGCTGGGGAGTGTACGGGACGAGTGCCCGGCGACGGCCCACGTTGGCTCAGGGTAGCGGCGCGATGGCTGACGCGTGCGCCCGAACGCAGTCGATGATCGCGGTCGGCACCGTTAGCGCTGCTGGGGAATGGCGCCGTGCTCGCGGGAGCTCACCATCGTCCGAGGTGGTCGCGAAGGCCGCGAGCGAACGCCGTTGACACGGTCGCCGGATCACGGTCCGCGCAGATCTGCCTGGCGGCGGCAGCCACCCCGTCGCGGGGCAGCGCGAGGGCGACGTCGATCGCCTCGGCGAGTGCCTCCGGCGAACCGCGCTCGTAGGTGACGGAGGCTGCCGGGTCGGCGAACTCCCGCAGCGCCGGGTCGTTCGGGAAGACCACCGGCCGCCCGAACCCCAGGGCGAGGACCAGCGCCGCGGAGTTCAGCACGCGGCGATAGGGCAACACGACCGCATCGACGCCTCGCATCAGGTACTGGACCTGGTCGTCGGGAACGCGCCGAGGATGGATCGCGACCCGCGGATCGGCGAGCGCCCGATCGATGGCCGGCTGCATCCGGTCGACCTGGCCCACGGACCCGCCGACGACCAGCCGGATCCCGGGACGGAGCCGGGCGACGGCCGGGAGGGCGCCGAGGAGGTCGTCGAGCCCCTTGTACGGCAGCAGGGCGCCGAGCAGCCCCACGGCGGGCGCGTCCGGCGGAAGTCGGAGCAGCCTCCGCGCCTCGAGCCGGTCGATCCAGTCCGGGTAGATGCCGGTGAACGCCGGTTGCGGCACGCGGAGCACCCGCGCCGCGGGGATCGTCAGCTGGTCCGCGAGGAGGTCCACGGTGGCCTCCGACATCACGTGGACCACGGAGGCACGAGCGACCACCTCGCGCCGGAGCGCCACCTCGGCGTCCGGCAGGCGGGCGTCGTGCGGGAGCACGTTGTGGATCGTCCAGGCGATCGAGACGCCCGACTCCCGGGCCCGGTCAAGGTCCGCGGCGAACCCCGCGACGAGGCGGGTGGCCTCCTGCTCGTCGGCCGCGTTTCGGAGGATCCCGAACAGCCAGTGCAGGTGGAGCACGACCCTCGCTCCCGCGATGGCGGCGATCGGGACGAGCGAGGCGGCGTCGGCGATCGTCCGGACGTGGATCGGCACGATCCCGGACTCCATGGCCCGGGCATAGAGCAGCGAGTAGAACGGCGTGGGCGTCGACGGGTAGCAGGCGAGGAGGATCGGTTGCGGGTGGCCGAGGGCCTCCAGGGCCCGAAGGGCATCGGCGGCCTCGAGCGCTGGCTCGTCGACGCGGGCCTGGGCTGGGCGAAGGTCGAGCAGCATCGGGCGGGCTCAGGCGGTGACCCGGGGGGCCGGCAGGAGCTCGTCAAGCGCGCGGAGAGCCGCGACCAGGCCGGGGTCGTTCGCGGCGCCGGTGACGACCACGCGATCGACGAGGCGGAGACGGGCAGACCCGGGGGTCTCGGGCCCGGTCCGCGGCCCCGGGCCCACGATCGCGGCGAGCGGGCAGCCGGTGGCGGCCTTCAGCGCCAGCCCGACCGCCACGGCATGTGCGTCACCCTCGGCGACCAGCGCGATGACCCGCGACGGCCGGATCGTCCGCGCAGCGGCCGCCGCTGCCCATGCGTGGTCGAGGACCGCACGGTCGGCCGGCGGGTCCGCCGGGTATGCGGGGCCAAGATCGAGCGGGTGCCAGCGGATCGCGTGGTCTCCCGGCTCCGCACCGTCGGCAGGCAGAGGGGAGGGGGCTCCCGGCGGCGGGATCGCCACGGGCCGAAGATCCGCCTCCGCGAGGTCGCCGAGGATCCCGTCGACCCACTCGGTCCGCCCTGGCCCGCGGCCGCGATCGGGCGGGACGATCACGATCGACGGCCCCTCCGGGTCGTGGCACGGCGGCCGTGGCGCCAGGTCCGGGACCCAGTCCGTCTCCTCGAGGAGCATCGTGGCGGCGAGAACTCGCTCCAGCGCGGCGAGACCGTCCGCGTCCTTGCGTCGACGGATCTCCCGGACCGTCCGGAGCGCGGCCCGTGAACGTCCGGCCGCCTGCTCGGCGTCCAGCCTGAGCCGCAGGGCCGCGAGGCTCGACGGGCGGGCCAGCAGCAGATCGTCGGCGGCCCGGATCGCGCCCTCGACGTCACCCCGGGCCAGCAGGTCCGCGGCCGCGGCGAGGTCGAGGCGTTCCGGCGGTCTTGGGACGGGGACGGCCACGGGACGGCGGGCCGGGAACCAGCGACGAAAGGCTCGAACCAGCGGAGGTCGCCTGCAGCGAACCGGGGGACGTGCCGCTCCGCTGCTGTTCACGGCGCTGGAGACTCCGATCGAGGATGGGCAGTTCAGGAATGGCGACGATGACGCGTACTGTAGCAGTGACCCTGCTCGCGATCAGCGGCGGGGGGTGCCGCATCCGGCGCGGTGACGGGGGTCGCGACCGGTCGGATCGAGCACACGCTCGACCGCCCGAACACGTTCGACCGCCCGCGCGTTCCGATCTGGTACCATTCGCCGTCGCGCCGCCGCGGTGTCCTCTCCCGCCGCGCCCGCAGCCAGATCATCGACCGTCCACCCCTTCGACTCCTAGAGGACCGATAGAACCGTGGCTCATTCCCCCCGCGGCTGGACCGGCGCACGGACGCCGTCCGGGAAGAAGCGGGTTCGCCAGGCAGAGCGACGTGCCGCCATCAACGG
>JBBSAS010000053.1:0-9016 GCA_038252055.1 Candidatus Limnocylindrales bacterium | reverse complement strand
TCGGTGACGACCACGCGGTCGCCCTCGATGCGGGCGGTGCCGTCGAGCAGGGCGACGAGCTCGGGGATGGAGGCGGCGACGGTGGCCATGGGCGCGGATCTCCTGTCGTGATGGGGCGACTGGTCGGTGGCAGGCGGCGGGGCGGGCACCCCGAACTCGCCGGCAACCTGCGGCGCGAGCCGGAGCCCGGCCGGTGCGATGCACCGGGGACCCGCGGCCCGTTCATGGTACGCCGGTCGACCCGCCCCGGCACCCGGCCGGGCGGCCCGTCCTCCGGGGGCCGAAGGAACGGCGATGAAGCGCGCGACGACGGCGCTCCCCGTTCAGGCGACGCCGGCCTCGCGAGCATACGCAACAACGATCCGGTCGAGCTCCGCACCCAGCCCCTCCGGAAGCGGAAGCGGCTCGTGGCTCGCAAGGAGCGTCCGGGCCCGCTCGCGGGCGCGATCGGCGGAGGTGACCCGGCCGCCGGCCTCCCAGTCCTCCCAGGTTCCACGGTCGAAGAGGCGCGGCTGCCAGAGCCCGCGCATGTGCTCGATCGTGTGGTCCTCCGCCAGGAAGTTGCCCCCCGGGCCCACCTCGTCGATGACCTCGAGCGCGAGCGTCTCGTCATCGATCGCGAGGCCGGCGGCCAGGTGGCGCACGAGCCCGAAGATCTCGGCGTCCAGGACCATCTCCTCGAGGGCGAAGACCCGGGCCGCGTAGAGGAGCCCGGCCCCCGACAGCATGTCGGCCCCGGCCAGGAGGCTGACGAGGCCGGAGAGCCCGTTCTCCAGGCCCGCCTGCCAGTCCGGCGTCTTCGCCCCCGGGGCGAACGTCCCGACGCTGACGGGCAGCCGGTAGTGGCGGGCCAGCTGGGCGAAGGCGGCCTGGTAGAGGAGATCCTCCGGGCCGCCGCAGGCGACGAGGCCCGAGCGGAGGTCCATCGTCGTCGAGCAGGCGCCGTAGAACGTGGGCGACCCCGGGGCCAGGGTCTCGACGATCGTCACTCCGGCCAGCACCTCGGCGTTCGTCTGGACGAGAACCCCGGCCGGCGTGGCGGGAGCGGTCGCGCAGCCGATGGCCATGACGACGAAGCCCGACGGGACGCCCGCGTCGGCGTAGACGAGGGCCGCTTCGAGGGCGTTGCCCTCGAACGTCAGGGGGCTGAGGCTCACCTGGAACGTCGAGAGGATCGGGCGGGCGCGGAGCACGTCGGCACCACCGACGACGGCACGGGCCATCTCCACCGCGCCGCGGGCGGCCAGCGGCGTGACCGCGGTCATGAGCTGGACATGCTTGCCGCTGTTGGCGAGCTGTGTCCGCAGCTCGTGGAGCGGCCGGACCGCAATCGGCCGGTCGCCGGCTTCCACGCCCTGCCAGAGGAAGGCGATCTCCGGGAGCGCGTCGGCGAGTCGCGTCACCGCGGCGAGGTCGGCCTCCGTCGACGAGCGGCGTTCGCCCGTCTCGAGGTCGAGGATCTCGGCAGCGCTCCCGTCCACGGACAGGTAGCCGTGGGCGCCGTCGAGCGGCAGGTCCCAGGCGGGGTCGCGCGCGGCGAGGGTGTACCCGCGCGGGGCAACGGCAAGAGCCGCGTCCACGAGACTCGCCGGCAGCCGGACCCGGTCGCCATCCACCCGGGCGCCGGCCGCGGCCAGCCGTTCGCGGATGGACGCCGAGCCGACCACGACGCCGGTCCGCTCGAGGATCCGGAGGCTCGCCGCGTGGAGCCGGAAGAGGCCCGCGGGCGACAGCGGGCGGAGGGGCGGATCCCCGAGCGGAAGCGCGCGGACGGGCGAGGCGGTGGTCGGCATGGCGGTGCCTCCAAGCATGTCGGCGTGGCGCGGTCCCACGAGCAGGCGCGGCGAGCCTAGCGCACCGGCCAGCCCCGCGCACCGCGGGACGCGGCGCTCACCTTCTCCCCGGGGTGCGCTCCGGGCGTGCAGCGGTGCGGTCGCCGGCCGTCGGGCCGCACGGCCGATGCCGGGCCACTCGATGGGCGATACTGCAGCCATCCTCGCGGATGACAAGTGGAGGGAGCGACAGTGATCAGGCGCATCATCGCGGTGACCATCGGCGGGCTGGTCACGTTCCTATTCCTGGTGATCTGGGACGCCACCGACTTCATCGACCCGATCCCGGCCTACGCAATCGCGGCCATCGTCGGCGCGGTGGGAGCGCTCATCTGGCCGGTCATCGTCGGCTGGTGGTTCGTGCGGCGGCGCCGGAACACTGCGATCGAGCGCGAGGTGTCGCGCCAGGTTTCCGACCAGAACAAATAGGTTCGATCGGGGTCTCTGGGCCCGCCGTCCGGTCTCTGCTCCGCCGGCCCGCCCGGTCCTGTCGATTTACTGCCCGGATCGTTAGCGAACGCCGTTCTGGGGTGATCGGACTCCTGAAGGCCCTCGTCGGACGCCCCGGTCGGCCCCCGCGGCCCGCGCCTCGTGCTCAGGCTTGCGCACCGGCCGGCCAAGCGCGGGGTCCGGCGGCATGATTCGTCGTCCAGCATCACACGCGGAGTGCTCGAACCCCGCCGCCTACCGATGGGGGCGCTATGCGGACAGGAGCACCGCCCGGGCCCGGCCCACACCGCGCCATGTGTCAATACGCCCGGGCGCGTGGACAGACGCGAAACTGGGTCTTGACAGCGCCCCAGCGGCCGGAGTACCGTCCCGACCGGCGCGGCAGTCCCGCGTCCACGACAGATGAGGCGTGACCCCCGAATGAACGACCGGATCCTCCTCGCGAGCGCCAGGGTGCGAATGACCGCGCCCGTCGACGGCGCGCTCTGCGGGCGATCTGTGCCCAGCTCGGCCTAGTCACGCGGCGGCAGCGCCGCCAGGCAGGAACCGGAGCCGCGGGCACCGATCAGGGCCCAGCGGCTCTTCTATTGCCCCGCGCACGGCGGGGCGGCGACCCGGAGCCGCGGGCCCACGACGCACGACTGACGTCGGGCCCGCGGCTCATCTCGTCTCCGGACGAGCGGGGCCGCGACCCGGCCCGCCCACCGGGATCGCCGACCACCGAGACGAACGGAGACCACCGTGAGCAGCACCCTCACCGAACCGAAGACCGCGCTCCGGCCGCCCGTCCCGGCGAACGACGAGACGGCGCCCCGCGTCGAGGCCAGCGACCCGCCTCGGGTCGAGGCCCCAGGTTCGATCCCGGAGCCCGGACGGAGCCCCGGGCGAGCCTTCGGCGCCCGGCCGGGCGAGCCCCCGGCCCTCCACCTCGAGCACGTGTCCAAGACCTTCGTCGTGGGCCGGCGGAAGAAGAGCGTGGAGGCCATCGCGGACGTCTCGCTGCGCGTCGAGCGCGGCGAGACCTACGGGATCCTCGGCGCCAACGGGAGCGGCAAGAGCACCCTGATCCGCCTCGTGTCCACCCTCCTGACCCTCGACGAGGGCCGGGCCCGGGTCTTCGGCCACGACGTGGAGCACGACGAGATGGCCGTCAAGCGCCTCATCAACCGGGTGAGCGTGGACGCGGCCTTCTTCAAGAAGCTCTCGCCGTACGAGAACCTCGCTTTCGCCGCCCGCCTCTATGGCCTCCATGCCGGCGAGGCACGCGGGGAAGCGGTCCGGATTCTCGCCCGCCTCGGCATCGCCGAGAAGCGGCTGGGCAGCCCGATCGAGCAGATGAGCCGGGGGATGCAGCAGAAGGTCGCCATCGCGCGGGCCCTGCTGACGTCCCCCACCCTCCTCCTGCTCGACGAGCCGACGACGGGGCTCGACCCCCGCTCCAAGCTCGAAGTCCAGTCCTTCATCGAGGACGTCCGAGCGGTCCACGACGCGACGATCGTCCTGACGACCCACGACATGGCCGAGGCCGACCGCCTCTGCGACCGGATCGGGATCCTCGACGGCGGACGGCTCGTCGCCGAGGAGACGCCCGACGGCCTCAAGGCCCGGGTCGCCCGCGAGACGGGTCTCCCGCCGACCCTCGACAACGTCTTCCTGACCTACACCGGCCGCTCGCTCGACGAGGACGTCGAGGAAGCGGCCCCGGAGAACGACGAATGACCAGGTCCGACCCGCGCTTCCCGGCCGGCCGCGCCCGGCCCCACCCGCCCAGCCCGCACGTCCATCGAAGGGAGGTGCCAGAGATGAACACCATTCGCGTCATCGCCGCGGTCCACGCCGACCGCGCCGCCCGCTTCGCGGACGAGGCGCAGCGCGCACGCATCGCCCGCCAGGGCCGGCGTGCCGACGAGCGTCGCATCCGAAGAGCGATTGGCCGCTCCATCGTCCGGATCGGCGCGCGAATCGCCGCCGACCCGGCCCCGGAGCGGCTCCACGCGGCCGGCTCCCGCTGATGCGGAGGTCGGCCGCCCACTCCCCCACCCCGCCCGGAGTCAACCAGCCGTGACCACGCTCCATCGCCCGATGGGGGCGACCGCCCGCGAAGTCCGTGCGTCGTTCGCCTTCATCGAGCGCAACTTCAACCTCAGCCGCCGCTACTGGGGCTGGGAGCTCGCCTTCCTCGTCTACGCGATCGCGAGCGCCCTGGCCATCTCGTTCATCGGCGCCGCGTCGGCCGACAAGCGGCTCATCTTCAGCCTCGTGATCGGGGCCATCTTCTGGAACTACCTCTCGACCGTCTTCTCCTTCATCGCCGAGACGATCAGCTGGGAGCGCTGGGAGGGCACCCTCGAGTACACGATGATGGCGCCGGTCCGGCGCGCCTCGCAGCTCCTGGGTTCGACCGCCTACGCGATCCTCTACGGGCTGATCCACACGGCCGTGATCCTCGTCGTCCTGACGGCGTTCTTCGAGCTCGACCTCTCGCGGGCGAACTTCGCCACGGCGGCCGGGATCATGGTGGTCGGCTCGATCTCGGTCATCGGGATCGGGATCATGGCGGCGATCCTGCCGCTCCTCTACGTCGAGCGGGGCGCCCAGATGACCTTCGTCATCCAGTCCTGCCTCCTCGTCGTGAGCGGCGTCTACTACCCGGTCAGCGTGCTGCCGGACTGGATGCAGGTGCTGTCGATCTTCTCGCCGGCCACCTACATCCTCGACGGCGTCCGCCAGGGGCTCCTCGACGGGGCCACCCTGGCCGACGTCTGGCCCGACGTCTGGCCTCTCGCCATCATGGGCGTCGTCCTGATCCCGGCCGGCCTCTGGCTCTTCGGGCGCGCCGAGCGCTACGCGAAGCGGACCGGCAAGCTCAAGCGGGTGGGGTGACGACGATGACGAGCGCGAACGAATCGATCCGAACTGCCGGTGGGGCCACCGGCGCGAGCACGGCCGCGCACCTCCCGACCGCAGTCCCCGGCCTGTCCCTCCGGCCGGCTCGCTGGCCCGAGGAGGCCGCGGCCATCACCGAGATCAACAACGCGGCCCGTCGCGCGGGCGGGAGCCTGTCCGTGATAACGGCCGAGGCCCTGCAGACGTTCTACGAGCACCTCGAGCACTGCGACCTTCCGGCCGACCTCCGGATCGGCGAGCTGGACGGCCGGCCCGTGGCCTACGTCCGCGTGGAGTGGCGCGATGAGCAGCGCGGCGATCGCGCGTTCGGGACGGCCATCTTCCGGACGCCGGACGCCCCGGCCGGCACGTTCGGGGCGCTCCTCGACTGGGCGCTCACACGCCATCGCGCGAACGCGGCGACGCTGCCCGTGGACGGACGGCACCCGGTCGTGACGGCCACGACCTGGGGCGACGACCCTGAGGGGGTGGCCGCAGTGGAGGCGCGCGGCTTCCTCGAGGCGCGGTTCTCGTTCGAGATGCTGCGGCCGACGCTCAAGGAGATCCCGGACCGTGCGCTCCCGGCGGGGCTCGAGGTGCGACCGGTGGAGCCCGGCCAGCTTCGCGCGATCTTCGAGGCCGAGGTGGAGACGTTCAGCGGTCACTGGGGCTCGGGTCTCGAGGACGGCTCCGAAGCGAACTGGCAGGAGTTCCTGGCCGACCCCTTCAACCGCGACACCGACCTCTGGCAGGTCGCCTGGGCGGGCGACGAGATCGCCGGCATGGTCCGGCCGTTCATCAACGCGGAGGAGAACGCCCGCTACGGCGTCCGGCGCGGCTGGTGCGAGAACATCTCGACCTGGTCGCCCTGGCGCGGAAAGGGCGTGGCCTCGGCATTGATCTGCCGGGCCCTGCGCGCCCTCCGCGACCGGGGGATGACCGAGGCCGCCCTGGGCGTCGATGCCCAGAACGAGACGAACGCCCTCCGCCTCTACGAATCGATGGGATTCCGGGCGGTCTCACGCGAGATCGAGTGGCGGCGTCCGCTCGAGGACGATCCTGCCGGGGCCGTTCCTGGCGGGGCCGTTCCTGGCGGGGACGCCACTGCGGAGGCCGCCAGCGCTCAGGCCGCCCGCGCCGAGGCCGGCCGATGACCGGCGTCGCCGGGCACCCTGCCAGCCCCGGGTTCCGCTCCGGGACCGACCTCGACGGCCTGGGCGCCCTCGAGCGCCTCGGCGCCCTTGGCTGGGACGACGGGTGGCTCTCCGCGTGGCGGGCCGCCACGCCCGGCGACGGGCTCGTCCCGGCCCGGGTCGTCGGCGCCCACCGCGGGACCTGGGACGTGGCCCTCGCCGCCGGGGCGGAGTCGCTCGAGGGCCGGGCGACCGGGCGCCTGCGTCACGAGGCCGGCCCGGCCGAGCTCCCGGTCGTCGGCGACTGGGTCGCCGTGGATGCCCGCCCGGACGAGGGAGCCGCGTCGGTCCACGTCGTGCTCCCCCGCCGGACCCAGCTCCGGCGGAAGGCCCCGGCCGACTACGGGGCGCCCGTCCAGGTCCTCGCGGCAAACGTAGACGTCGTCTTCGTCGCCACCTCCCTCAACCGCGACCTGAACCCGCGCCGCCTCGAGCGGTTCCTCGCGACCGCCTGGGAGTCCGGCGCCCGCCCGGTCGTCGTCCTCACGAAGGTGGACCTCGCCCACGATCCCGTCGAGGTGGCCGTCGCGGAGGCGCAGCTCGAGGAGGTGGCCGTCGGCGTGCCGGTCTTTGCCACGAGCGCCGTCAGCGGGGATGGGCTCGCGGCCGTCCGGGGATTCCTCGGCCCGGGGCGGACCGTCGCCCTCGTCGGCTCGTCCGGGGTCGGGAAGAGCACGCTGGCCAACGCCCTGCTCGGCGAGGAGCGGCTGCTGGTCCGGGCGATTCGCGAGGACGACGCCCGCGGCCGCCACACGACCGTCGGGCGCGAGCTCGTCGCCATGCCGAACGGCGAGGGACTCCTCCTCGACACGCCGGGGCTCCGCGAGCTCGGGCTCTGGGACGACGGCACCGGCCTCGACCTGGCCTTTGCCGACGTGGCGGCGGCCGCGGAGTCGTGCCGCTTCTCCGACTGCCGCCACGCCTCGGAGCCAGGCTGCGCGGTCCGTGCCGCCGTGGAGGAAGGGGCGCTCGGCGCCGACCGCTTCGAGGGCTGGCGCCGCCTCGAGCGCGAGGAGCGCCACCGGGCCCTGGAGATCGACGCGGTCGCCCGCCGCGCGGAGCAGAAGCGCTGGGCGGCCATCGGCCGTGCCGGCTCGGCGCGGGCGAAGGCGAAACGGGGCGAGTGAGAGCCTGTGCGGGATACAGCGCCCTTGACGCATCGGGCACACGACGACACTCTCGCACCATGCTTCGCCGACACCGACGCATCTTCGCTGGCCTCGCCGTCGTCGTGCTCCTGCTCGCGCTGGGACTGGCACGGTTGAGCCCAATGTGGCCCGGACCGTCTCTGCCGCAGGGCGCGACGCCGCTGGCCCTCGCGACAGAACCGGCTCACCTGCTGCCGACCATGGGCTGCCCGCTGGCCCTGCTCGCACCGGCCCGCGTCGCCGTTGCCGACAACGCGCTCGTGCTCGTCCCCGAGGCCGGAGGCGACCCGATCAAGGTCGTGTGGCCGACCGGCTGGGTCGCGCGGCGGCTCGCCGGGCGCGCGGAACTCGTTTCCCGGGACGGCACGGTCATCGGGCGCGAGGGCGACATCGTCTCGGGCTTCGGCGGGGGAGTCGGGACCGACGACGTGTTCCACGTCTGCGTGATCGGCGGTTGAGCAGAGGACGGGACTGGGTCAGGCGGGATCGACGCGCAGCCTCGCGAAGGCGTGCTCGACCCGGCAGAGCGGCGCGATCGGCTTGAATCCGACCGTCCCTTCGGCGGGGCCTTGATGTCGAGGTTGATCTGGCGCTTCGCCGCCATCTTGGCGAGGCCGCGATAGCCCCGGTCGGCGACGATCGCCGTCACGGTCCCGAGCTGCGGGAGCGTGCGGGCGAGCAGCGGGCGTCCCGCGTCGCTGAGGCAATGGGCCCGGGAATAGTGCCGGCGCCACCCCTCCGATGGCCGTGCTACAGCGGCAGGCGCCCCTCCCGGGCGATGAGCTCCAGCAGCGGCCGCTCGGCGCCGATCGTCGTCGTCGGGCCATGGCCGGGGAGGACACGGAGGGCATCGGGGAGGGCCGAGAGACGGCGAAGCGACTCGACCATCGCGTCGGGGTCGGCGCCGGGCAGGTCCACCCTCCCCCACCCTCCCGCGAACAGCGTGTCGCCGGCGAAGAGGAAACCGTCCTCGCGGGCCACCAGGCAGACCGATCCCTCGGTGTGGCCGGGGGTGTGGAGGACGTCGAGACGGACGTCGCCGAAGCGGATGACTCCGCCCTCGGCCAGCTCGACGGCGGGGACGCAGGGCGGGATCGGGAACGGGGCGAAGAGCGGCTGCGGATCGATGAGGCGGTACCAGTCCGCGGGATGGGCCGCGATCTCGGCGCCGTGCCCCGTTCCCGGGTGACGCACAACGCCGTCGGGGCCTTCGACCGCCAGGCCGTGCTCAGCCGCGGGCTCGAGGAGGGCGGCCGCAGCAGTTGGGGTGCGGGCGTCCGCTGGCGCCCCGGGCTCGATCGCGCCGGCCGCGCTGCCCTCCGACGTCTCCCGCGACCAGGCCTGGAGGGCGGCATTCTCGCCGGCGTGGTCCCAATGGCCGTGGGTCGAGACGATCAGGGCGAGCCGCCAGCCGCGCGCCTCGATCGCGCCGGTGATCCAGGGCAGGCCGGGGATCGCCGCATCGATCACGATCGCCTCGCGCGTCCGCGCGTCGCCGACGATGTGG
>JBBSAS010000052.1:0-9099 GCA_038252055.1 Candidatus Limnocylindrales bacterium | reverse complement strand
CCATCTCGAGCCAGCGGCGGAGCAGTCGCTCGCCCTCGAAGTAGACGAAGACGTACGTCCGCCAGAGCGGATGCTCGATGAACTCCAGGCGCTTCGCGGCACGTTCGGGCGTCGAGAGGAGCCGGCGCTCCAGGTAGGCGAGGACCTCCGCGCGTGGCGCACCGTCCGCATGAAGCATCAGGGCGGCATTCCCGGCCACGCCCCGGACCGCGCCGAGTGCCCGCGAGATTGCCACCTGCCGCTCCGCGGCATCACGCGACGCGGCAGGATCGGCGCCGTCCGACAGCCCGGCGAGCCCGATGACCTCGACGAGGAGGTCCACCTCGTCGGCAGCCGGGACGGCGAAGCGCCGGCCGAGGTCCGCGAGGCCCTCGGAGAGAAGGCACTCGGGCGTGTTGATGAGAAGGATGCTCGCCTCGATCCGCCCGAGCTCGTCCACGAGGTGCGCCTCATGCCAGGCGTGCTCGAGGTGATGACCCGGGTACGTCTCGTGCGGGAGGACGGCGAGGAGGTCGGCCGCCCGGATCGGGAGGTCGGTGTTCAGCTGGACCCGGCTCCGACGAGCGCCGTCGAACCAGTTGTAGCCACTCCACGGCTGCTCGCGGACGAGGGAGACGGCGAGGTCCTCGCCCACCGGCAGCCCGAAGAGCGCCTCGGCCCGCTCACGGAGGCGCGGGAGGAGGGCATCCACGACGCCCTGGACTCGTCCGGGAGGAATGGTGAACCGGCGGTCCCACGCGGCGATCCGCTTCGCAAGAGGCCCTTCGCCAGGGAGCAGCGCCTCCAGCTCCCTGCCGGCGGCGTCGAAGACCGTTTCCGGTGTGCGCGAGGGCTCGAAGTCGAAGCAGGCGCTGACATGCTCGAGGTACGGCAGCCCGGTGCCGGCGAGCGCACGCGCCTGCGCCTCGAGGGCGACGAGCTGGGCGTCGAGCCAGCGCCGTCGGTCGGGTTCGGCGACCTCGGCAGCGAGCCGGGCGCGGAGTGTCGCGGCGTCGTCGGCGAGGCGGGCAGCCGGCCGCAGCGCCTCGTGCTCCACCCTCGTCCGCAGGTCCGCGGGTCCGTAGTACCCGTCCACCAGCCCGGGGATCTGCCGGTCGAGCCGCAGCGCGAGGAGCAGATAGTCGCGGGCAACCGCGTCCGGAGATGCGAGCCGGGTCGCCTGATCGTGGGTCACCGCGGGAGTGTACGGGGACGCAGTCACTACCCGTCCGACTGCCCTGCGATCCAGGCCTCGCGCGCATCGCGGAGGCGCGCCGCCCACGGTCCCGGGATCCCTCCCGCAATCGGCGCCCCGTCGAGCGCGACGAGCGCCTGAAAGCCGGCCACCGAGGAGCAGAGGAGCGCCTCGTCGGCCCCGAGGAGATCCGCGGGCGTCAGCCAGCCCTCCTCGGCGGCGAGACCCACCGAGGCCGCCCCGTCCGGCCGGAAGAGCCAGTCGCGGGTCGTGCCCGCCAGGATGCCGGCAGCGAGCGGCGGCGTGACGATCCGCCCGCCGACGACGATCGCGACGTTGGCCGTCGTCGCCTCCGCGACGTGGCCGTCGATCGTGAGGGTGAGGGCATCGTCTGCCCCGGCCCGCTGGGCCTCGAGCATCGCGTGGACGTGGTCGGCCCGCGACACCGTTTTCACGGTCGCCAGCGGATGCGACGGGTCGCGGCGGCCGGTCGCGGTGACGGCCCGAACACCGCGCGCGAGCCGCTCCGCGGAGAGCGGCACGTGGGGCCAGGCCTGGATCACGACGGTGGGACGGAGCTCCGGCCAGCCCGCCGGCAGGAGCCCGCGGGCAATCGGTGCGCCGCGACTGACGGTAAGTCGAAGCGCAGCATCAGCCGGGGCGTTGCCTGCCACCACCTCGGCGATCGCGGTCGCGAGCTCCCCGTCGGACCACGGCATCGGGATCGCCATGATCGCAAGTCCCTCGCGGAGGCGCCCGAGGTGGAGGTCCAGCTCCACGGCGACGCCGCGACGGACGCGGACCGTCTCGAAGAGGCCGTCGCCGAGCTGGAAGTTACGGTCGCCGACTGCCAGCGCGGGCTCGTCCGCCGGGAGCAGCCGCCCGTCGACCCAGGCGATCGGTTCGTCCGGGGCATTCGTCCGCCGTTCAGTCATCCGTCCTCCTTACCCTCCATGATCGCCCCGATCGCCCGGAGCGGGCCGCGCGCGTCTGGATCGGGTCGCCTGCCATTCTGCCGGGGCATGGAGCGCCGCGCCCAGCCCGGCCGTAGAGTTGCGCCATCGTCCGCCGTACCACGAGCCGGGAGGGTCGCATGCGAGCACGCGAGCACGGGATCGTCCTCGGGCGACTCGAAGCGGGGCCCTTGAATGCGATCACCGACGTCGCCGGCGTCCGGGTCGGGCACACGACGCTGATCCGCGGCGAGGGCCCGCGCGTCGTCGGCGAGGGGCCGGTCCGGACGGGCGTGACGGTGATCGTGCCGCACGATGGCGACACCTTCATCGAGCCGGTCTTCGCCGGCTGCCATCGCCTCAACGGCAACGGCGAGCTGACCGGCCTCGAGTGGATCCGCGAATCCGGCCTCCTGACGAGCCCGATCGCGATCACGAACACCCACTCCGTTGGCGTCGTTCACGATGCCCTGCTGGTCCACGCGGTGCGGGCCCACGACCCCGACGCCGAGTTCTGGTCGCTGCCGGTCGTTGGCGAGACGTACGACGGCGTCCTCAACGACATGAACGGCTTCCACGTCCGTCGGGAGCACCTCGACGCGGCGCTGATCGGCGCGGCCGCCGGACCGGTCGCGGAAGGGTCCGTGGGCGGCGGGACCGGGATGATCTGTCACGAGTTCAAGGGCGGGATCGGGACTGCGTCCCGGGTCGTCCCGGCCGAGGCCGGCGGGTTCACCGTCGGCGCGCTCGTGCAGGCGAACTACGGCTCCCGCGACCTGCTCCGGATCGACGGCGTCCCGGTCGGCGCGGCGATCCCGACGAGCGAGGTCCCGAGCCCCTGGGATGCCGCGGAAGCCCTGGCACGGGCCCGCACGGGCGGTCGCAGCGGCTCGCTCGAACGCGGGTCGGGGTCGATCATCGTGGTCCTCGCCACCGATGCCCCGCTGCTGCCGCGCCAGTGTGAGCGCCTCGCCCAGCGGGCCGGCCTCGGCATCGCCCGGATGGGCGGGATCGCCTCCACTGGGTCGGGCGACCTCTTCCTTGCCTTCGCCACCGCCAACCGGGGGCTTCCGGGCCCCGCGTCCGAGCCGGCGCCCGGCTCCCCGATCGAGCGAACGGTGCGGATGCTCGACGACACCCGGATCACGCCGCTCTTCCAGGCGGCGGTGGAGGCCGTCGAGGAGGCGATCGTGAACGCGTTGCTCGTGGCCGAGACGATGACCGGCGCGGACGGGATCACCGCGTACGGCCTCGACGGCGACCGCGTGGTCGAGATCATGGCTCGCCATGGGCGCGGCCCACGGGCGCGGACGAGCACCGCCGGCTGAGCGAGGCGCCCCGTCAGGTGCCGTCGTCCGGGCCGTCCCGCCGCGCGAATTCGGCGAGCCGCTCGCGGCACGCCGCCGCCATGCGCTCGGCTTGGCGGACGACCCACGGATCCACCCGCGGCGAGTCTTCGATCGTGACGGATGGGCCGTAGGGGCCGTCGCCGAGGACGATCCCCGACGCGTTCCGGTAGTCGGCCATCCAGTTCGACTGGAGCCGAACCAGCACGTCCGCGACGACGTCCCGATCGAAGAGCCAGTCGAGGTGGGCGGCGTTGAGCGAGCCGACGAGGTCCGCGACGAGGATCGGGCGGCCCCGCTCCAGGCGTGCCACGAGGCGGATCACCCGCAGCGCGGCGAAGGGATCGCCGGCCTCTGCAACGATGGGCGGGGCCACGTCCGCGCCGGGAAGGCCGGGCGGTGGCGCACGGAGGATGAGGTCGCCTGGGCGAGCAGAAGGGTCGGGCACCGGGAGCCTCCTGTCGCGGGTTGCGGATCGCGGGTGACTGGCGCGGGTGACGGGTCGCCGACGATAGCACGGCCCGGGACCTTGCCCGGGACCAACCTTGCCCGCGACCAACGGGCCGTTCGGCCCTGACGATCCCGCGTCCACCCGGCCCTTTCCCATCGGCGATCACTGCGGCAGAATCACGGGGCGAGCTCGGAGGCCCGGGAGGAGACGACGATGTCGAACGAGGTGCTCGTGGCGTATGCCACGCGACACGATTCCACCCGCGCGATCGCGGCTGAGGTGGCCGAGGCGCTTCGCGACGCGGGCGTCGTGGTCCGCCTCGAGGCGGTCGAGGCGATCGGCGACCTTCGCGCCTTCCGCGCCGCGATCATCGGCTGCTGCGTCTTCGAGGGGGACTGGATGCCCGGGGCGAAGGCGTTCCTCGCGGCCCACGAGCGACAGCTCGAGGCGATGCCCGTCTGGCTCTTCGCCTCGGGGCCGTCGGAGCCGCTCCCGGCCGGCGCGACCGTGGACGTCTCGCCGGAGCTCGTCACGGTCATCGAACGGATCGGGCCGCGTGACGTCGCCCTCTTCGCCGGTTCGCTCCAGCCCCATCATCTCGGCGCGGGCCTGCGGGTCCTCGCGAAGCTCTCCCGCTCGACGTTCGCCGACCACCGCGACCGGGCGGCCGTCGAACGCTGGGCCCGTCACGTCGCCCGGGATCTGGAGGCCGCTCCCTCAACGGACGCGGCGCCCGGGACCGCGCCCCGGTGATCTTCTGCGCTGAACGTGCCGGCCGCCGGCGCGAGATGCGGCTGCGACCATAGAACACCATCGCCGCGCGCGACGACGAACGTGAAGGAAACCTGACCGGGGCTGCATCGCACGCGTCGTCCGGATGAGGCATCGTTCGCCTGCCATGAATGACGATCGCCTTCTCGCGCCCGACGGGTCCGACGCGCCCGCCGCGCCGGACCCGTCCGCGGTACCGGCCGCGCCCACCTCACCTCCATCGCCCTGGGCGGCGCCGCAGGCCGCCGGATCGACGCCTGCCGGCCCGCTACCCGCCCCGCGGTCGGGAGCCATGCCCGGCTGGGAACCGCCTCCTCCGCCCCGCGGGCGGCGCCCGCTGCTCGTCGCCGCCCTCGCCCTAGCCGTCGCGGTCATCTTCTCGGCAGGCTTCTCGGTCGGGCAGCTCGGAAGCACGGCCGTTGGTGTCGGCCCGTCGGGCCCCGCCCAGACGCCAGGTACCGGACGCCCCGACTGGCAACTCCTGGACCAGGCGTGGGAGGTCCTGGACCAGAACTACGTGGACCCGGCGGCGCTTGACTCGCTGACCCTGGAGCGGGGCGCGATCACCGGCATGACCGAGAGCCTCGACGATCGAGGCCACACCGGCTACCTCACGCCCGAGGAGGTCACGGCCCGCGACGAGGGCCTCTCGGGGACGTACGTCGGCGTCGGCGCCGTCCTCGACCAGTCGGACGGCGGAGTCACCGTGGTCCGGGTCCTCCGCGACAGCCCGGCGGAGCGTGCCGGGCTGGCCCCCGGCGACGAGATCATCGCGGTCGACGGGCAGGATCTCGCCGGCCTGACGGTGGACGAGGTAGTGGCCAAGGTCCGCGGGCCGGAGGGCAGCACCGTCAAGCTCGAGCTCCGGGCGACCAACGGGAGGAACCGCTCCGTCTCGATCGTCCGCCAGAAGCTCGACCTCCCGCTCGCCTCATGGGCCTTCGCCCCCGGGACGCGGGATGCCGTCCTCCGGCTCGAGTCCTTCTCGTCGGGCGCGGCCAAGGCTCTGACCGCCGACCTGCAGGACGCGCTCGCGCAGGGGGCCGAGGGGATCGTTCTCGACCTGCGGGGCAACCCGGGCGGCTACGTGAACGAGCCCGTGGAGGTCGCCAGCCAGTTCCTCCGGGACGCCGTCGTCTACCTCTCCGAGGATCGCACCGGCACCCGGACCCCACACCGGACGGAGGGCACGCCGCTGGCGGCCGACATCCCCCTCGTCGTCCTGGTGGACGGCCAGACCGCCAGCTCCGCCGAGATCCTGACCGGCGCCCTCCAGGATGCGGGACGAGCCAGGGTCGTCGGCGTCACGACGTACGGCACGGGAACGGTCGTCAGCACGTACCCGCTCGACGACGGCGGTGCGCTCACCGTCGGCACGGAGCGCTGGCTCACGCCGAACGGCCGGGCGATCTGGCGCGAAGGCCTGACCCCCGACCAGGTGGTCGAGCTTCCGAGCGGCGCCGCGATCGTCGTGCCCGACGATTTCGCGACGCTCGGGGCGGGCGGGATCGCCGGGACCGGCGACACGCAGCTCCAGGCCGGGCTCCAGGCGCTCGGCCTCGACAAGGGCGCCGTGGAGGCTGCCCTCGACCGAGCCGCCTGACGCCGGCGCCCGAGCCCGGCCCGCGATGCGGACCCCCGGGACGCGATGCGGACCGGTCGACGCGATGCGGACCTCCGGGACGCGGTCTGCCTACAGGAGCTCGTGGTTCGCGGTGGCCGTCGGCTGTCCTTCGGCCGGCCTCGGCTCCTCACCCGGGCCGAACGCGGCCGGCTCGGATCCCGAGCCAGAGCCCGAGCCAGAGCCCGCGGCAGCATCGCCGTCGCCGCCGGCGTGGAGGACCGCGAGCGGCTGCCCCGCCTGCCCCTCGAGCGCGCCGACCCCGTAGGGCACCCACTTCGACGGATCCTGGAGGCGGTGCGCCTCCTCGTTGCCGCGGGCGTGCGTCTCGACGAACCCGGCCGGCTCGATCCACATCCTCTTGCCGTCGAGCAGCCCGGTGATCCCCTCCTGGCCCGGTTCCGGCCGCGGGTTCTGGCAGTAGCGGCAGCTCGCCGAGTCGTGGGGCGTATACGCCGTCGGCTCCTCGTACGTCGTGATGTAGCCCTCGTAGTTCCGAAGGACCACCTTGTGGTCCGAGTACGAGACGAGGTAGTTCGGCATCACCGGGATCTTCCCGCCGCCACCGGGCGCATCGACGATGTACTGGGGGACCGCGTAGCCCGACGTGTGGCCCCGGAGGCCCTCGATGATCTCGAGTCCCTTGCCCACCGGCGTCCGGAAGTGGCCCGCCCCCTCGACGAGGTCGCACTGGTAGATGTAGTACGGCCGCACGCGGATCTCGACGAGCTTCTGGACGAGCTCGCGCTGGAGGTGGACGCAGTCGTTGATCCCGGCCAGGAGGACGGACTGGTTGCCGAGCGGGATCCCCGCGCGGGTCAGCTTGTCGCAGGCGCGGGCAAGCTCCGGCGTCATCTCGTTCGGGTGGTTCACGTGGATGTTGAGCCACATCGGGTGGTACTTCTGGAGCATGTCGCAGAGCTCGTCATCGATGCGCTGGGGCATGAAGACGGGGACGCGCGAGCCGATCCGGATGATCTCGACGTGGGGGATCTCGCGCAGACCGCGGAGCGCGGATTCGAGGAGCTTCGGGGCGAGCGTCAGGCCGTCGCCGCCGGAGATGAGGACGTCGCGGACCTGCGGGGTGCGGCGGATGTAGTCGAGCTGGGCCTCGAGCTCGCGCCGGTTGAAGTTCTGCCGCGGGTCACCGACGATCCGGCTGCGGGTGCAGTAGCGGCAGTAGCTCGCGCACTGCGTCGTGATCAGGAGCAGGACGCGGTCCGGGTAGCGGTGGACGAGGCCCGGCACCGGGGAGTGGCGGTCCTCGGAGAGACTGTCCTCCATCATCCCGGTGAAGGCGTTGAGCTCGGAGGCGACGGGGATCACCTGGCGGCGAATCGGGTCATTCGGGTCGTCGGGGTCGATGAGCGAGACGAAGTACGGGGTGATGTCCACCCGGAACTTGTCGGGCGCCGAGAGGCCCTCGCGCTCGTCCTCGGTGAGGTTGAGGACCTGCTCCAGCTCCTCGAGGGTGTTGAGCCGCTTCGAGAGCTGCCACTTCCAGTCGTTCCACTTCTCGTCCGGCACGTCCGCCCAGAGCGGGGCGCGGCGGCTGACGGCGGGCTTCCCGTCCGGCCCGATGGCTCGAGCCGGATCGCGGAGGTTCACGAAGGGCGGCTCCTCGGCCGCCTGAGCGGCGACCGCCGCCTTGATCTCGGTCGCGTCCATCGTCTCGTCGCCCCTTCCCGCCTGTCCTGGACCGCCGCCCGGAACCCGTCCCCGGCGGCCCGCCACTGCGTGCATAAATCCTATGCATTGTGGATGGCGCTGGTCGATTCTAGCGGTCCCGGGTCCGGGGGTCCACTACCGTCGCGGAGTGGTGCCGTTGCGGAGTGGTGCCGTCGCGGAGGGATCGGCTCTCGACCGGCCCCAGCCTGGATGGGCAGGAACCAGCTGGACGGGCGGATACAATGCGGCCGCGCCGGACTTCGAGCGCGCACCCTGGGGGAGGCGACATGGCAATCGATCGACGGGTGCTCGGTTGCACCCAGCCAGGTCCCCTGGCGCCATGACGAACGGCAGCCTGCCCGATCACGTCGCGACGAACCTCGCCTACTGGACTGGCGAGGCGGCCTCGTACGTCGAACCCGGCCGCCGCGCCTGGGCGCAGGCCGAACCGAGCTGGGGGATCTGGGGCGTTCCGGAGTCGGAGGCTCGGATCCTGCCGGACGTGGACGGGCTCGACACGATCGAGCTCGGCTGCGGCACGGCGTACGTCTCGGCCTGGCTGGCCCGCCGGGGCGCTCGCCCGATCGGCGTGGACATCACTCCGGCCCAGCTCGCGATGGCGCGGACGCTACAGCACGAGCACGGCCTGGAGTTCCCGCTCCTCGAGGCAAGCGCGGAAGCCGTGCCCCTCCCGGATGCCTCGTTCGACCTCGCGATCAGCGAGTACGGCGCGGCAATCTGGTGCGACGCCTCTCGCTGGATCCCGGAGGCGGCCCGACTCCTGCGCCCCGGCGGCCGGCTCGTCTTCCTCGGCAACTCGACGCTCCTCATGTTCTGCTCGCCCGACGAGGACGACTGCGCGGCGGAGGAGCGGCTCCTCCGGCCCCATTTCGGGGGGCTCGGCCGCATGGCATGGCCTGACGGGTCGTCGGTCGAGTTCCACCTCGGCCACGGCGAGATGATCCGCCTCCTCCGGGCGAGCGGCTTCGAGATCCTCGACCTCGTGGAGCTGCGCGCGCCGGAGGGCGCCACGACCCGCTACCCGTTCGTGACAGCCGAATGGGCCCGGCAGTGGCCCTCCGAGGAGGTCTGGATCGCCCGCAAGCGGGGCTGAT
>JBBSAS010000051.1:0-9265 GCA_038252055.1 Candidatus Limnocylindrales bacterium | reverse complement strand
AGGCCGGCCTCGCCGACGAGCTCGCGGATGCGCGCGGTCACGTCGGGGGACTGCATCGAGACGCAGCTCGCGGCCTCGCAAACGTACGCGGACGCGCGCACGGGACCGTCGAGGGGTGGGGTGGTGGCCGGGCGTCGGCGGGGTGGCCGCGCCGCGGCTGGCATCTCGCTCACATCGCCTCCAGCTGCGCAACGAGCTCGTCCGCGGTGACCTTGCCCCGGACGTCACCGTCGATGATCACCGCCGGCGCCAGGCTGCACGCACCCAGGCATCGCGCGGTGAGCACGGAGAGCTTGCCGTCGGCGGTGGTCTCGCGGGGCTTGACGCCGAACTCGCGGTCGAGCCCGGCGAGGATCTCCTTCGACCCGTTGATGTAGCAGGCGGTCCCGGTGCAGACGACGCAGGTGTGCTCGCCCTGCGGCTTCAGGGTGAAGAACGAGTAGAACGTGGCGACGCCGTAGACGCGGGAGTGGGGGACTCCCAGGGTGTCTCCGATGTAGTCGAGCGCGTCGGTCTCGAGGAACCCGAACGCCTCCTGGGCGGCGTGGAGCGCCTCGATCAGCGCCGACGGGCGATCGCCCATCCGGCGCATCCGGGTCTCCACGATCTTCCAGCGCTTGTCGTCGCTGGGAGCCTGCGGCTTGGCATACATCATGGGCAGGTGCCCTCTCCGGTCTGCAGTGCATGACGAGATGCGCCGTGGGACGCCGGCGCTCGGTTCGCTGGTTGCGTGCGTTCACGGGTTCGTGGGACCGTGGCCCTCGGCCCGTTCGACCCGTGGGCGATCCGACCCGTGCTGTCCGACCCGTGGGTCTTCCGACCCGTGAACCCGGCACGATCATAGGTTCCGGCGCCGCCCGTGCCGGGTGCCGCATCTCCCTTGCTCGGGGGCCGCTTTTCCCCCGCCGGCGGGCCGGTCTTCCCCCGCGGCCGGGCCGCATTGCCCCTGCCGGACGTGTTGGCGCCCCGATGACGGGCCGTAATGACGCGCCGTCCCCGGCGGTGGACACTAGCGAACGAGCGACGGACCGGCCGTCTCTTCATCGGCTGCACGATCCGACGAGGTGGTCCGTCTCGGGGACGGACTCACCGTTCTCGCGGTCCGAATGGCCGAGCCATCTCCCGAGAGATCCCCGGCTGCGGATCACGCGTCGCGGCAGCACCTGGCGTACATGGAAGAGGAGACACAGATGATCGACCGCACCCCGCCGGCGCCCGAGCTGCACGGCGACTTCGCCGCCGGCGAGCGGACCGCCACCCCCACCCCAGAGGAAGCGCTGGAGGAGAGACTCCAGGGCGACTTCGCCGCCGGCGAGCAGGCCGCCGCCCCCACCCCGGAGGAAGTGCTGGAGGAAGGCCTCCACGGCGACTTTGCCGCTGGCGGGCGCACGGAACCCCTCACCGCCGAGGACGATGCTCCAGGGACCTTCGCCGACACCGGCCCCGCCGACACCAGCCACTAGGATCCACCGCCGGGCGCCCTCCAGCGCCCGCTGGCGGCCCGCCTCGCGAAGTTCGCGACGCCTGGGTCACGACCGTTCGGTCGACTTGGTCGATGGCCATGGCGTTCTCCGTCGGCCTGTGCGGGCATCGGGGGAAGCGGGTATCCGCACCTCGTGGGATGCCGGTCCCGAGTGCCCCCCGAACCGGCGGCGCGCCATGACGGGCCGTCATGACGTCGGGGCCACACGGGAGGACACTCGAGGCCGCCCCGACACTCCGTCGTGAGCGTTCTGCCCTGAGCAGAGCGCCGAGACACCGGTGACCAGGGCGAGAGGGTAGGGAACAGATGGGGATCATCGCCTGGATCGTCGTCGGCGCGATCGCCGGCTTTATCGCCACGCTCATCACGGGCACCCGCGCGGGCATCGTGATGACGGTCATCCTCGGCATCGTGGGAGCGCTCGTCGGCGGCTTCCTCGCCGGGGCCCTGCTGGGCGTCAAGGACCCGACCGGCTTCAACCTCGAGACGATCGTGGTCGCCGTGATCGGCGCGATCGTCGTCGTCTTCGTCGCGGGTCTGCTCGGCCTCGGCGGGGGCCGGAAGACCGTCTGAGGCGCCTCGACCTCATGGGCTTCATGGCCCGACGGCGCAGCCCGGCGCCACGGTGTTTGGTGTCCCAGCACATCGAGGCCTCACCACCAACCTGCCGTCGTCACACGTAGGAGAACGATCGACATGACAGATGAGCACACCAAGGGCGCCATCAGCAAGGCGACGGGCAAGGTCGAGGAAGGGCTCGGCAAGCTGACGGGCAACAAGGAGCAGGAGCTCCACGGCAAGGTCAAGCAGGTCCAGGGAGCCGGCCAGGAGAGCCTTGGAGACATCCAGGATGCCATCCGGGGCGACAAGGACGAGGCCAAGGACAACGACAAGGCCTGATCCGCCGACCAGCGCACCAATGGTGCATGCGCATGCGCGCGACCCCAACCCCTGAGGCGAATCGACGATCGATCCTGGCCCCGATCGGCGCCGAGCTTGTCGGGCTAGCCGGCCCCGCCCTGCGTCTGATCGCGCCGCCGGCGCTGCGCAGCCTCGCCCTCATCGCGATGGTGGGGCTCCTCATCGGCACCGTCCTCCCGGCTGTGCTCGTGGCGGCGGCCAGGGCGACGAGCGCGGCCTGAGCACGACGCCCGTCGGCCGGGCGCCGATGGACGGAGCGGCACGCTGCCACCGACCGGGGCCGGTGTCGAACGAACCGGGGCCGCAGCCCCCGCCGCCTATCCGGCGGCGCGGAGCTCCGATTCGGCCTCGGCGACCTTGGCCAGGATGCCGGCCCGCAGCGCGTCGAGGCCCGTCCAGACGCCCTTCGTGGCGTTGCTGATGGAGGTCAGGTTCGCCTTCAGGCGGGTGATGGCGTCGAGCTGCTCGCGCACGCCCGCGAGGGCCCGGGCGACGGCCGCCGCATCCACCTCGACCTCGCGCTCGTCGAGCGTCGCGAGGGCCAGGATGCGGGCCAGCCGGATGGCGGCAGCGAGGAAGGCCAGCTCGGGCCCATCCGGATCGACGACGCAGTAGACGTCGCCGCCGAGGACCGTGAACGGGTCGATGCCGGTCGGCGCATGGGCGGGCGTGAAGACGATGACGCCGACCGACGCGCCCCGGTTCTCCTTCGCCTCGCGAAGCTCCTCGCGGATGGCCCGCAGCGACATTGGGCGGTCCTTCGCCTCGACGACGACGCGGACGTCGTGACCGCGCGTGAGCCCGGGGTCGAGGGTGAGGACGAAGTCGCCCTTCTTCGACTTGATGACCGCGCCCGTCTCGTTCGCCGTCCGGTCGAGCAGGTCGCCGGCGCCCCGGGCGCCTTCGGCCAGCAGGCCCTCGAGGAGGTCCTCGAAGTCGCCGCCCTTGGCGGTGCCCTTGGCTCGCTCCTGGGCCCGCGCAGTTGAGGCCGCCTCGAGTGCGGCGATGCGCTCGTTGAGCTTGCTGAAGCCCTCGGTCATCTCGCCGCGGAACTGGAAGAGAGGCGAGCCGAGGCGGGTGGGGTCGAGGAGCGTGGCCAGCTTGCTGCCGTCGCCCTCCATGTACGTGCCGAGGAGCGTCTTGATGCGGCCGATGGCGCTGTCGCGCTTCGTCTCGTCGAAGAGCTCGTCGGTCAGCGAGCGGAGCTTGCCGCGGTCGCCCAGGAAGGTCTCGAGCGTGCGCGGGAGGCGCCCGTCGCCGTCGGCGAAGTTCTGGCGGAGGAGCCCGTCGAGGGCGGCGGCCGCCTTCGCGTTGGCGTCCTCGGTCTGGCGGAGGAGGACTGCGAACTCGGCGCGGACGGCATCGACGTTGACGGTGACGCCGGCGTCCATGAGAGCGGTCATGCCGATCTTGAGGGCACGCTCGACGAGGCCGGCGCGCTCCTCGGCGGGGCGCTCGGCGACGAAGGCGGCCAGGCTGGCATCGAGGAGGACCAGGCGCTCGACGACGATTCGGTCGCGCTCGACCGTGATGCGCGCGGCGCCGCTGGTGGCGCTCGCCGGCGCAGCGACCGGCGGTCGGCTGGTGGCCGACGTGCCCGGAATGGGCGGCCGACCGGCGGGGGAGGGGAGGCTGACGAGGTTGGCGGGGGCGTCCATGCCCCGGACTCTGGGGGCGGGCTGTGCCAGCTAGGGTGTCACGGTCTCGGAGAGTCGCCGAGATTCCCAACGACGCGAGGCCTCGGGTCGCTATCGTTCGGACGTGGACGAACTACGCCCCGGTTTGTACGAAGACGTCGTCACCGAGCGTCTTGCGGCGCGCATCGCGAAGCTGGAAGCTGACCTCGTCCAGAAACGTCGGCTCGAACCAGCCGAGGCGGACGCGTACGTAGGTCGGTACGTCTCCCTCCTCGTCCGGCGCGCCCTCGCAAGTCGAGGCGGCCAGAACCCCGCGGACGTGCAGAGGGTCCGCCAGCTGGCGAACGCCCTGATCGAGGCGATCCACACCCACGCGCCGGAAGCTGCCGATGGCGACGACGGAATCGACCCGGCATTGGAACTGCTACTGGCCGTCATGGAACGTCCGGGGACGCCAACGCCGCCTCATCCCCCTGAACGGCCAGACACGCCGCTGACGTCGAGCGCACTCCTTGTCAATGGGACGGGACAGCCTCGGTTGGGTGTCGAGATCATCAAGGAACTCGCGAGCGCGGAATCCGTTGACCTGATCTCGGCGTTCATCAAGTGGCACGGCCTCCGCGTTGTCGACAAGGCCCTGCGGGAGCTCGTTGGCCGAGGCGGACGACTCCGGATCATCACGACGACCTACATCGGGGCCACCGACCGAAGGGCGATCGACGCCCTGGTCGATCTTGGAGCCGAGGTCCGGGTTTCATACGACACTCGGATGACGCGGCTCCATGCGAAGGCGTGGCTGTTCCACCGCGGGCCGCTCTCCACGGCGTACATCGGTTCCTCGAACCTGTCGCGATCGGCTCTGTTGGACGGACTCGAATGGAACGTGCGGATTTCCCGCAGCGAGCAACCCCACCTGGTCGATACCTTCGCCGCCACCTTCGACGACTACTGGGATGACCCGTCGTTCGAGCCGTATGACCCAGTCGTCGACGCCCGGCGTTTCGACGAGTCGATCAAGCAGGCTCGTGGCGTTACGCCAGATGCCTCCGTCGAGATATCACCGCTCCACGTGCGCCCATACCCCTTTCAGCAAGAGGTGCTCGACCAACTCGACGCCGAACGGAAAGTCCATGGACGCATGAAGAGCCTCGTGGTCATGGCGACGGGCACAGGCAAGACCGTTGTTTCTGCACTCGACTACCTGCGCCTGCGTGATGCCGGCACTGTCGACACGATGCTGTTCGTTGCTCACCGGAAGGAGATCCTCGACCAGAGTCGCCGAACGTTCCGGAACGTCCTGCGGGCGGGCGACTTCGGGGAGCGCTACGTCGACGGCGAGATCCCCACCGAATGGCGGCATGTCTTCGCATCGGTGCAGTCCTTGGCGCAACTCGACCTCAGCAAGCTAGTCCGTGACCACTTCTCGATCGTCATCGTGGACGAGTTCCATCATGCCGAGGCGCCAACATACGAGCGTCTGCTTTCGCACCTACGGCCCAAGATCCTCGTTGGCCTTACGGCCACGCCCGAACGGACCGACGGCAAGGATGTTCGCTCCTGGTTCGATGGGCGGATCGCGGTGGAACTCCGTCTCTGGGAGGCGCTCGAGCGGAGTCTGCTGAGCCCGTTTCAGTACTTCGGCATCGCGGACGACGTTGATGCCTCGGGGGTCGCGTGGACCCGTGGACGGTACGACCAGGCGCAGCTCGCGGCTCTGTACGTTGCCAATCGTGATCGGGCCGCAAAGATCGTCGCTGCCGCGAGAGCGAAGGTGGAGGACGTCCAGCGAATGCGCGCTCTCGGCTTCTGCGTGAGTGTCGAGCACGCGAGGTTCATGTCCTCCCAATTCAACGAGGCCGGCATTCGATCAGTGGCGATCTCATCCGACACCGATGCCGAGACGAGGCGACGTGCCCTGTCCGATCTTGGGGCCGGGCGCGTCAACTGTGTCTTTGCGGTCGATCTCTTCAACGAGGGCGTCGACGTCCCGGCCGTCGACACGGTGCTCTTCCTCCGACCGACGGAGAGCGCGACCGTGTTTCTGCAGCAGCTCGGCCGTGGCCTGCGCCTTTCCGACGACAAGTCGTGCCTGACCGTCCTGGATTTCATCGGTCACCAGCACGCCAAGTTCCGCTTCGACCGTCGCTATCGCGCGCTCACTGGTGCCAGTCGACGCGGGATCAAACGAGAGATCGAGGGCGGCTTCCCGGTGCTTCCAGCCGGATGCCACATCGAGTTGGACCGCGTGGCCCAGCAGATCGTCCTTGACAACGTTCAGCGAGCGCTCCACCTCTCCTGGAAGGACATGGCCGCCGAGTTGAGGACGCTCGGCCCTGTTGACCTCCGACGGTTCCTCGACGAAACGATGCTCGAGCTCGAGGACGTGTACCGCGACCGCGACAAGGCCAAGGGTTGGCGTGGGCTCCAGCGAGCAGCCGGGCAGCGACAGGTTGCCGCGGGTGCTGCCGGGCCACAGCCGGACTTCCGCCGGCTGCTCCACCTGGATGATCCGGAGCGTCTGGGCCTCATCGCACGACTCTTGGATGGCACGGTCCCCACGGACGTCCGCGAAATGTCGGCCACGGAGCAGCGCCTCTTGACCATGCTTCATTTCGGGTTATGGGGTGCGGGCCGCCCCGTCGACGAATTGGAGGTTGGCTTGCGGGATGTGCTGGGCACCGACGCTCGCGACGAACTCAGCCAACTGGCGGTGGTCCTCCGAGAGCGGATGTCACGAGTGACTCACAAGGGCGCGATAGAGACGGTCCCTCTTCGAGTACACGCGACGTACAGCCGGGACGAGGCACTCGCAGCGTTCGGGATCAACAATCCCAACTCAGTTCGCGAGGGCGTCAAGTACGTCGAACCGGAGAGGGCCGACATGCTGTTCGTGACCCTCCAGAAGACCGAAGAGCACTTCAGCCCGACGACGATGTACCGCGATCGGGCAATCTCGCCCGACGTGTTCCAGTGGGAATCGCAGAGCACGACGACGATCCGTTCGAAGACAGGGCAGAGGTACCTCACTCACGACGAGCAGGGGTCGTCAGTCCATCTCTTCGTCCGGGAGACTCGACGGACCGCCCTTGATGTGGCTTCGCCGTACCTGTACGCCGGCCGGGCCCACTACCAGAGTCACCGGAGAGAACGTCCAATCGAGATCATGTGGCGACTGGAGCGTGAGTTGCCCGCCGACGTCTTCCACAGTGCCCGGGCGGTAGCTGGGTAGCGAACGTTCGCGCTGAACCCAGGCCACGCACACCAATACTCGCCGAGCCCGTTCTCGTCTCGACGAGCCACGTCAGACTCGACGGCAGGAACGCCCGCCCCCCGCTACGCGTGCGCGTCCGGCTCCAGGGGGCGGGTCGCGTGCTCCACCTGGATCGTGCTGTGGGCAAGGTCGAAGTCCTCGGCCAGGCAGGCGTCGACCTCGTGGAGGATCTGGTGGGGGTCGGCGCCCTCGGCCGCGACCACGTGTGGGCCGTGATCATCGGGAGTCCCGCGGTGATCTGCCAGGCGTGCAGGTCTTGAACCGCGGCAACGCCCGGCACCGCCAGGATCCGCTCGCGGACCGCCGGCAGCGAGAGACCGCGCGGGGTCGACTCCATGAGGACGTTGGTGGCATCGCGCAGGAGCAGGATCGCGCGCGCGGCACGACGAGAGCGACCACGGCGGTCACGCGATGCGCCGTGTGCCTGCCGCTTGCCCGCGTTCGACCGTCAACCGGTCGGCCGAGACGGGCTGCCAGACCAGGTGCGCGAGTCCGGGTCCCACGTCAGGTCGCGCTCGCCGGCCAGGACGGGTTCGAGGAACTCGACGAGCGACCGATGCGCGTCGGCGACCGTCGCAGGAACCAGGTGGAGCTCGCGGCGCAGGGCCGCGTACTGGCGGGCCCACGCGGCCGGCGGCGGGGTCAGCATGGGCGGCCACGCGTGGCTCGCGCGGCGTGCGAACGTCGTCGCCGCCGCATCGATGAGCGCACCTGATGCGAACGGGTGCCCGGTGGTGAGCCACACCAAGTCGACCAGGTCCTTCGCCCGCGTATTCTCGGCCTCGCGCGGGAGCGTGTACGCGTGGAGCTTCTCGGCAAGCTGCTGAGCGACCGGGTAGACCGGAAGGGTCGCGCGGTCGTATCCGAGCAACTCCACGACAGGGTCGCTTCGGTGCTCTTCGATCGCGCCGACGATCACGTCCCCGGCGCTGACGTCCACCTTGAACCGGACGAGCTCCTCGCCGCCGAGTCGGGCGACCACCAGGTAGCGGCGGCCGCCTCCTGGTGGGCCGACGAGCACTCGGGGTGCGCCGGCAAGCTCGAACGCGAAGAGGTCGGCGAGGTCGACGCGCGCCGCGGTCGCCAGCATCTCGGTCGCCGTCTCGATGTCCGCGTCGATCGCGAGGTCGACGTCCTCCGTGGTCCGGGCCTCGCGCGAGTGTCGGACCTGGTTGGCATAGCCGCCCTTGATGATCCAGGTGCCCCAACGGGTGGTTTTCAGCAGTCGATGGAGGTAGCGATCGATGGCCACGATCACGTGAACTCGCCGTGCCGGATTCGGCCCACCCACGTCGGTCGCCACGGTTCGCATGAGGGCGAGCAGCGACGTCCGTCGTCCGATCAGTCGGGCCCTCTCGTCCGTCATCGGAGGACGCTCGAGAACGGGTAGATCGGGGCTAGGCTCTGCAGGTCGTTCCGGGCCAGCATTCCGCGCTCGCGGCCCTCGGCGAGCGCGGCCAGAAGTTGCTCGGGGTCGCTGCCGATGCGGGCACAGTCGGCCAGGGTCCGGCGGGGCGACGTCAGCCACAGGTCGTCGCGCAGGATCCGATCGCCAGGTTCGATACGCGACCGGTGGATCGTGACCCCGGATCGCGGCTTGAGTCCCGACGCCGGCGCGACGGTCAGGTGGATCGTCGTCGGGAGGACGTCCGAGAGCCCGTACAACTGGAGCGCCGTCTCGTGGCTGAAGGTGGCTGCCGGGGCGATCGCCTGGAGCGCGTAGAGCTCGTCGAGCGGGCTCGCAGGGAACTGCGGCAGGCGGTAGAGGCCGAAGGCTGCGCGCTCGAGGAGACCCTTTCGATGACGCCCCAGGAGGGCGCGGCGGCTGATCCCGGCCGCCTCCGCCTGGGCGGTCGTGAAGTAGCCGTGCTGTCGGCCGGCGAGGGTGAGGAGTTCGGCATCGGACATGACCAGATGTTACCTGCCGAGTAACACATGGTCAACGGGGGCGCT
>JBBSAS010000050.1:0-9412 GCA_038252055.1 Candidatus Limnocylindrales bacterium | reverse complement strand
TCGCGGGGGAGCGTACCGCGGGGCGGAAGCAGGCGTGCGCCGGGGTCGGTGGAGGATCCGTGAGGGATTGCCCAACCGGGCCGTGCGCAGGCGCCCACCGGTCCGCCGGCGCCCACCGGTCCGCCGGCTCCTGGTCGTCACCAGGGACGCCGTTTCCGCTCGGCGGGCGGACGGGGCCAGCGCGCGTCGGTCCGCCCCTCCTTCCGGATCGCAACGAGGACGTGGCCGGCGAGACCCGGGACCGCCGCCCGGGTCGTCGTCTCCAGGCTTCCGCCGCCGAGGGCCGCGATGGCGAGGAGCGCCCGGGTGCGCTCCTCGCGCGCGCCGTCGCGCTTCCAGGCGAGGAGGAGCCCACCCGACTCGAGGAGCGGGAAGGCGAGCTCGACGAGCTCGGGAAGTCCCGCGACCGCCCGGACGGTGACCGCCGGCCAGCGTTCGCGGTGGCCGGGATCGGCTCCGAGTGCCTCGGCACGCTCCGCGGCCACGGCAACGCGGCCGGCGAGCCCGCTCGCCTCGACGGCGACGCGCAGGAACCCGGCCTTCTTCCCGATCGAATCGACGAGGAGCGCCTCGTCGGCCGGCAGCGCCACGGCCAGCGGGAGCCCCGGGTACCCGCCGCCGGAGCCGAGGTCGAGGAAGCGACGGACACCGTGCGCCCGCAGCACGGGCACGGCCGCGAGGCTGTCGAGGACGTGGCCCGTGAGTGCCGCCTCCGGGTCGCGGATCGCGGTCAGGTTCATTGCCGCCGTCCAGGCGAGGAGCAGGCGGAGGTGGCCCAGGATTGCGTCCCGGACGCCGGCCGGCTGCGGGCCGAGACCCAGGGCCGACCAGCCGTCGTCGAACCGGGAGACGACGGCATCCGGGAGGATCGGGCAGAAGGACGGATCGACCGGGAGCGGGCTCCGGTCACGCACTGGAACCCTCCCTGGCATCCCGCGGGTCCCGAGCGTCCGGACCGCGCCGCCCCCGGCCGGTGAATCGGCTCGCACCGCCCGGAACCGCGACGACGGTCTCCCGGCGCCCGTCCGGTTCGTGGCCGGGTCTCCCCGTGGCCCCTCGCGGTCGCCGTCCCCCGTCGATCAGGTCCGCTCTCGATGCGGACGGAGATCGTCCCCGTTGTTCGTGTTCGGCGTCAACGGGGTTGTCCACCGGGTTTTCCACGTTCGGCCGCACCGCCCCGCGCGCCTGTGGAAAAGCCGACCTCTCAGGCTGCCCCGCTCTGCCGTGACGCCGCCTCGATCATCGCCGTGGCGCGCTCCATTCGCGGGGACCGTCCTTCGGTCGCCGGGCGCGCCGGGTCGCGCTCGCGCAGCGCCCGGAGCACCGCCCGCTCCTCGAGGGCGAGCTCCTCGGCTTCGAGGGCCCGACCGATCGCCGCTGCAACCGCCGAGCGGGGCGTGTCCGCGTCCGCCGGCAGCCCGACGACGAACGCCGTCCCGCTCCCCGGGACCGACGCCAGGTCGATGTCGCCGCCCATCGCCCGGGCCAGGTCGCGGCTGATCGGCAGCCCGAGCCCGGTCCCCGTCACGCCCTCGTGCCCGTCCAGGCGGGCGAACGGCCGGAAGACCCGCTCGCGATCGCCGGCCTCGATCCCCGCGCCATCGTCGCGCACCACGATGAGCGCGACCGATCGCTCGATCCGGGCGGCGAGCTCCACATGGCCCTCTTCGCCGGTGAACTTGCAGGCGTTGCCGAGGAGGTTCGTCACGACCTGCTCGAGCCGCCGACGATCGGCGCGAACCGTGCGCAGCCGCGCCGGCAGGTCGGTGTGGAGCGCGAGTCGCCGCGCCGCCGCGACCGGTGCAACGGCCCCGACCGCCTGGTCGCAGGCCTCGGCGAGCGAGACGGCCGCGATCTCGAGGCTGACGCTCCCGGCCTCGAGGCGGCTCAGCTCGAGGAGGTCGCCGACGAGGAGCGCCATCCGCTCGACGATCCCGCGGCCGCGCTCGAGGAACTCGCGCCCCGTTTCCGGGTCGTCGACGGCGCCCGCGGCGAGGAGGTCGAGGTAGCCGCCCAGGCCGGCGAGCGGCGTCCGAAGCTCGTGGGCGACGACCGAGACGAACCGCTCCCGTTCCCGTTCGCGCGCCCGAAGAGCCGCGAGCTCGGCCTCGTCGGTTGCCCGGGCGCTTCCCGCGGCGAGCGCCGCGACGAGGTGCCGGAGCGTGGAAGCGGGGAGGCGGCCGGCGACGCTCGCAGCGTCGGCCGGGTCCGCGAGCTCGAGCCCGAGCTGGACTGCCGCCTTCGGCACGATGAGCCGGACGTACCGCTCGCCGGATCGATCAACGTGGCCGGCGACCCTCGCCGCCGCCCTCGTCGCCTGGCCGGGTGCGTGGCGTGTGCGCACGACCGTCACCTCGGCCGGCGCGCCCGCCGCGCGGATGGCCGCCGGCCGGGTCACGTCCGCGTCCAGCCAGGCCGCGAGGGCCTGCGCCGCCGCGGGGTCCTCACCGGGGGTCGCGGTCACGAGAACGCGCCGGGCCGGGCGGTCGGTCACGACGGCGGCTCGGTCTGCGCCGACGGCCCGGGCGACGAGGGCGAGGGTCTCCGCGACGTGGGTCGCGGCATCGCCCGGACCTGCCAGGACGTCGAGGGCGCGGGCGAGCAACGCCCGCTCCTCGTGGACGGCGCGATCCTCGTCCCGCCGGAACGCGCGTCGTCGTTCCGCGAACGGCTCGGGCGCGGGGATCGGCGGAAGGGTGGTCCGGGTGCGGTCGTGCTCCATGCCGTCGCGAGGGTGCGCGGAGGCACCACCGGGGTGCCATCCCCCGAGGGTCGGGACCCGGTCGCCGGAAGTACCCCGGCGACCAGCGACCTTGCCGAGATCCGCGGACGGTGCCGTCAGGCCGTCGGGCGCGGGCCGCTCCGGACCGGCCGTCCGATCGTGCGGCGCACCACGTCGAGGATCTCGTCCACGTACTGGTCCGCCTCGCCCCGCTCGGCGGCGGTTCGGATGCACCCCTGGACGTGGTCCTCGAGGACGATCATCGAGACCGCGTCGATCGCGGCGCGCAGCGCTGCGGTCTGCTGGAGGATGTCGATGCAGTACTCCTCGCGCTCGATCATCCGGGCGATGCCCCGGACCTGTCCCTCGATCCGGCTCAGGCGGCGACGCAGCTGCGCGGCGTCACGGGAGTAGCTGTGTCGAAACGTCGCCTCGTCGGCGCTCCGCGGCGGGTTCATCGTCATCTGTCGGCCTCCGGGGGGATCGTGCGGCCATGATACCCCCCGAGAGTATCGCTCATGCGCCGTCCCGCCCCTCACCGGACGGCCGGCCGACCGGCTAGACTTGAGCCCGATGGAGTCCCCGACCCCCCTTCTCGAGCGGCCCCACGACGGCAAGGCGGCAACGTCATGCCGACGCCCGGAGCGGGCGAGCCGGTGACCGCGATCCGCCCCCGGCCCTCGTTCGCCCACGCGAGCGAGGCCGAGCTGGCGCGGATCCTCGACTTCTACGACGTCGCCTGGGCCTACGAGCCGCACACGTTCCCCATCCTCTTCGATCGGGACGGCGCCGTCCTCGAAAGCTTCAGCCCCGATTTCTACCTCCCCGACCTCGACCTCTACATCGAGCTCACCACGCTCAAGCAGCGTCTCGTGCGCCGGAAGAACCGCAAGCTTCGACGACTCCGGGAGCTCTATCCCGACATCCGGATCAAGCTGCTCTACGCCCGCGACTTCCGGGCGCTCCTCCTGAAATACGGGCGGATCGCCCTCGCCGATGCCTTCAGCGGCACCGAGGGCCAGGCGACACCGCCCCGCCCCCATCCCGCGTCGCTCGGGTCGGGGAGCGCAGAGCCGGGAGCTGCCCGGGAGCCCGCCTCGCGGACCGCCCGGGGGCGCCGCCGCCGCCGCGCGCGAGCCGACGCCCGCAACCGGGCCGTCCTGTCGGCCGCCGCCACCCTCGACGCCACCGCCACCCTGGTCGCCCCCGGCACGGAGACGAGCGCATGACCCGATCCCCCGACCTCACCGCCGACGTCGCCGAGGTCCTGATCACCGAGGAGGCGATCCAGGCCAAGGTCGCCGAGCTCGGCGCCCGGATCTCGGCCGACTACGCCGGGCGCGAGCTGACCCTCGTGAGCGTGCTCAAGGGCTCGCTCCCGTTCATGGCGGACCTGATGCGGGCGATCACGATCCCCGTCCAGATCGACCTGATGGAGGTCTCGTCGTACGGCGGGTCGGCCACCGAGTCGTCCGGCCTCGTGCGGATCCTCAAGGATCTCTCGTCGTCGATCGACGGCCGGGACGTGCTGATCGTCGAGGACATCATCGACACCGGCCTGACCCTCAACTACCTCGTCCGCTACCTCCGGGGCAAGAACCCGTCGTCGCTCCGGATCTGCACGCTCCTCGACAAGCCGGCTCGCCGCCTGGTCGAGATCCCGATCGACTACCGGGGGTTCGAGATCCCCGACCAGTTCGTCATCGGCTACGGCCTCGACTACGGTGAGCGCTACCGCAACCTGCGCCACGTCGGCGTCCTCCGGCCGGAGGTCTACACGGACCCGCAATGACCCTCCACCGTCATCCCCTCGGGAGGGGCCGCCTCGTCGCCGGCGTCAGCGCCGGCCTCGTCCTCGTCGGGTCCCTGCTGCCGTGGTTCCGGGCCGGAGGAAGCGATGGGATCCCCGCCATCGAGGGCAACGCGTTCACGGGGCCCGGGATCATCGTCTTCCTCGCTGCCCTCGCGACCCTCGCCCTCGTCGCCCTCCCGTTCGCCGCGGGTGACCGACCGGTTCCGCTCGATCGATGGTGGGCCTACGCCGTCGTCGCAGGCGTGGCCGCCGTCGCACTTCTCGCCCGGGTGATCGCCATCGCGTCGGAGGCCGGCGGCCCCGCCACGATGCTGCCCGATCGCGCCCCCGGGCTCTGGCTCACCGGCCTGGGCGTCCTGGGGCTCGTCTTCGCGACCGCCGAGATCTACGGGGAGCGGCGGGAGTAGGCCGCGGCCGCGCGCGGTGCGCCGTCCGTGGCGCGCGGTTGCGCCATATCGACGATGCCGTATAGTAGAGGCGGCGACCCGAAGGCAGACACGGGCGTCATGCGCCCCGGCGTGGCCGGGCGAGTGCGAGAGCGCGCTCCCCGCCCCGGTGCGGCGCCAGACGCCGGAGCATCGGCCGAACCCGACCGTGGGCTCCGATTTCGAGAACCGGATCGCCATCCTGTGCGAGGTCAAGCCCTGGGAGTGGAATACCGGGTTCGGGCGGCACGGATCACCGACGTCGAGCGCATCATCGCGTTCGTCGGCGGCTCCGGTTCGCCCGCATCGACTGCGATCATCGAAGCCGCGGACCTGCTCCGCCAGCTCGTGTACATCCCGCAGGCGAGCGTTCTCGTCGCGGAATCGCTGCGAACGATCGCCGGGGTTGCGGTGCTCGCGCTCCGGCCCTCCGTCGCAGCGGGCGGCTTCGTCGGGACGATCGACCTCCTCGTGGTCGATCCGCGCCACGACGCCGACCGGGTGACGGGGCTCCTCCTCGAGGAGCTGATGCGCTCGGCGCGCAACAAGGGATGCACGCTCCTCGAGGCGTCGCCTCCCGACGACGGCGATGGGCCGTCGGCGTGGGATCGGCTCGGCTTCCGGCCGGCCGGCCCCCGCATCGACCATCACATCAGGGCGGGCCGGATGTCCGCCGACCGGGGGTGATCGCCGGGACGCGCCGCATGCGCGACCGGCAGGCGGGCGGCCGGATGGCCGTGGACCGCGCGAACAGCTGAGGAGCAACCGTGGGCAAGAACGTCGCCGTCTTCGTGGACGTCGCGAACATCTTCTACGCCGCCAAAGCGGCCGGCGTGGACATCGATTACGTGCTGCTGCTGAAGTCGGCCACCTCGGGCCGCGACCTCGTGCGCGCCTATGCGTACACGGGGCTCGATCCCGACAACGACAACCAGCGGAACTTCCATGCCTTCCTCGCCCGGAACAACTACCGGGTCGTGAGCAAGGACATCCGCAAGTACGGCGACGGCAAGGTCAAGGCCAACCTCGACATCGAGCTCGTCGTGGACATGATGAAGACGGCCCGCAACCTCGACGTCGCGGTGGTCGTTTCCGGCGACGGTGACTTCGCGCCGGCGATCCGGGCAGTCCAGGAGACGGGCGTCCGGGTGGAGGTCATCAGCTTCCGGGGCAACACGAGCTCCGACCTGATGGACGTGGCCGACAAGTTCACCGACATCACCCAGATCGCGAAGGTCGAGCGGGGCTCCACCGCCTCCGGACGCCGCGTCGCCACGGACGAGGAGGACCTCTCGATGACGGAGGTCCCCGACAAGATGTCCGAGGGCACCGGTCGCGGCCGAGGTCGCGGTCGTGGCCGGACGCGCGTCGAGCGGACCGCCGCCGAACCCGTGGCGGCGAGCCGTGGCCGCGGCAGGACGCGTCGCGTGGCCCCGGAGACGCTCGAGCCCGTCGAGGTCGCCGAGGCGGCCGACGACGTGACCGCCGCCACGGCTGGCGCGCCGGCCCTCGTGGCGCTGCCCGGCGAGAAGCTGTCGAAGGCGGCACCGCGCCGCCCGGCCGCCACCGCCGAGCTGCCCGTCGACGAGGTCGTGCCCACCGAGGATGACGAGGAGCCGCCGTTCGACGAGGCCGGTGCCGCGGAGGGCGAGGAAGCGGGCGAGGGCGAGGAAGCGGGCGAGGGCGAGGAGCGGCGCCACCGCCGGCGCCGCCGTGGTGGCCGTGGCCGTGGCCGTGGCCGCGGGCAGGACCAGGATCCCGACGTCGCTGCGGCGCCGGTGGCGTCCGTCCCTGACGGCGACGCGACCGCGACCGAGGCCGAGGCCGACGACGACGAGGAGGTCGAGGAGCCTGCACGCGCGCCGCAGCGCCCCGCGGCATTCGGATCGGTCTGGGATTCCCAGATCGGAGTCCCGTCGTCTCCGCGATCGGCCGCCCCGGTCGACGACGAGGAGTACGACGACGAGCCGGCCATCCCCGAGTACCTCCTCGCCGAACGACGAGGCAATCGCGGTCCCGGCCAGGGCCAGGGCCAGCGCGGCGGCCAGCGGGGTCGCGGTGGCGCGTACGCTGCCGCGGTCGACCGCGAGCGGTACGGGAGGGGCGGTACCAGCCGCCTCTCGGAGCCGGTGGGTCGCAGCGGCAGTCGCAGCGGCCAGGGACGTGACCGCGACGTCGTCCGCCACCCCCGGCCGGCGCCGATGCGTGATCGCGCGCCCGAGCGGCGGCCGTCCTCGGCCGAGCCGTGGAGCGAGGTTCCGCCGGAGCTCGAGGAGCTCCTGCGGGCGCAGCTCGCGGAGAAGACCTCGCGCCAGGGCACCGGACCCGCCACGACCCCGGCGGCGCCGGCCTCCGAAGCGACGGATGCGGGCCCGAAGCGCCGGACTCGCAGGCCCGCGGGCTCGACGGCAGCGGTTGTGGCCGGCGCGGCGCCGGGCGACAGCGCCGCAGATGACACGGCCCCGGTGGCCCCGAAGCGCCGGACCCGGAAGCCGGCGGCCCCCGCGGCGGATGCCGCGCCCACCGCGGCGGCCTCCGCCGCCGAGGCACCGGACGCGACCCCGACGCGCCGGACCCGGAAGCCGGCGACGATCGCGGACCGCGCGAGCACGTCAGCTGCCGCGGCGCCGGAGCGCTCCGCCCCGACGGACGAGGTGGCCCCCGCCGCCCCGAAGCGCCGGACCCGGAAGCCGGCGGCCCGCGCGGCGGACGCCGTGCCCGCCCCGACGGCCTCGGCCGCCGAGGCGCCGGACGCCGCCCCGAAGCGCCGGACCCGCAAGCCCGCCGGCTCGGCCGGAACGGCGCCCGCGGCCCCGCCGAGCGGCCCGGCCGCCGAGGCGACGGATGCGGCCCCGACCGCCCCGAAGCGCCGGACCCGGAAGGCGGCGAGTCCCGAAGGCGCCTAGGGGCGGTCGATCGGTCGACCGACGCTCGTGGCGACCGCGCGATCGCGGACGCGAACCGTGGCCCCGGCGCGCCCGTCGCCGGGCGCGCGGCGCCGGGTTCCGGGCGATGGGCGGTTCGCCACGCGCGGCCAGCCGGTGGCCCTCGCCGCGGTCGAGCGGATGATCGAGCGGGGGGCGCCCCAGGCCCTCCTACTCGTTGGTCCGTCGTCGGTCGGCAAGACCACGCTCGCCCTCGACCTCGCGGCCGGCCTCCTGTGCCACGCGGAAGAGCCCGGGCGCCGCCCCTGCGGCGCCTGTCGGGCCTGCCGGCTCGTGGAGGCCGGCGAGCACCAGGATCTCCACCGGCTCGCCCCCGAGGGACCCGGGCGGCAGGTCCGGATCGGCGACCCGGAGGACCCGGAACCCGGGACGGTGCGCCATCTCGTGCGGGAGCTGTCGCGCCTGCCCGTGGAGGGATCCCGCCGCGTGGCCGTCGTCGAGGGCGCCCACCGCCTGAACGAGGACGCCCAGAACGCCCTCCTCAAGACGCTCGAGGAGCCGCCGGCGGGAGTGACGCTCGTCCTCTGTGCCGACGCCTCCGACCGCCTCCTTCCCACGGTCCGGTCCCGGACCGCGTTCCTTCGGCTCAGGCCGGTGGCGATCCGGGCGATTGAAGAGCTCCTCGCCGAGCAGGGCATCGAACCCCCGCGCTCGTCTCGCCTCGCCCGTCTCGCCGATGGCCGGCCCGGAGTGGCGCTCGCCCTCGCGGCCGCGCCCGAGGCCGTGGGCGCGCGCGAAGAGCTCGCCCGGTCGCTCCTCGATCTTCTCGATGCCGGGGTCGCGCATCGGCTGACGCGCGGACGCGAGATCCTTGCCCGGGCGGCCGATCTCGCGCGGCTGGCCCCGTCGTCCGACGGTGATCCGGGATCCGGCGTGATCGGCGGCGACGGAGGCCCGGCCCCGGCCGCCGCTCCGACCCGGGGGAGTCCTGCCGAGCGACGCGCAGCGGCCGAGGCGCTTCTCGGGACCTGGACGTCTGTCGCCCGCGACCTCGCCGTCGTGCGAGCGGGCTCCCGGGCCGCCGTGCACGACGTCGCCCTCCTCGAGGACCTCGAGGCGGTGGCGGTGCGGATCACGGAGGACGCGCCGGTCCGGTTCCTCGGCCGCCTGGCCCGCGCGTCCGAGCTCCTCGAGGGCAATGCCAACCCGGAGCTTCTCGTGGACGTCCTCGTCCTCGCCTGGCCGCAACCGGTGGACCGGCCCGCGTGACCGCCGAGGACGCCGTCGCCCGCGTGGACGCCAGCGTCCGCGGCCGCGTCCAGGGCGTCGGCTACCGCTGGTTCGCCGTGGAGGCTGCTCGTCGGCTCGGCGTCCGGGGCTGGGTTGCGAACGAGGCGGACGGCTCGGTCCGCTGTGTCGCCGAGGGACCGCGACCGGCTCTCGATGCCCTCCTCCTCGAGCTCGCCCGAGGCCCCGTGATGGCGGAGGTGGACCGGGTCATTCCCCGGTGGGGCCCCGGGACCGGGACGCTCGCGTCTTTCGAGATCCGCTCGGGCGGGCACGCGGG
>JBBSAS010000049.1:0-9419 GCA_038252055.1 Candidatus Limnocylindrales bacterium | reverse complement strand
GGCGACGATCCTCCTCCGCTTCGAGGGCGGTGCCCGCGGGGCGCTCGCCGTCTCGCAGGTCAGCGCCGGTCGCAAGAACTCGGTCCAGTACGAGATCGACGGGTCCGTCGCGGCCGCCGCCTGGGACTCGGAGACCCCGGAACAGCTCTGGCTCGGTCACCGCGAGACCCCAAACGAGCTGCTCATCCGCAACCCGGCCCTCATGAACGCGAGCGGCGCCGCGGCGGCCAGCCTCCCGGGTGGCCACGTGGAGGGCTTCGCCGACACGTTCAAGGCCCTCTACCGGGCCGTCTACGCCGACGTCGCCGGGGGCGGGCCGGCCGAGCGCCCCATCTACCCGACGTTCGCCGACGGGCACGACGAAATGCTCGTCAACGACGCGATCGCGACGAGCGCCCGGGAGCGCCGCTGGGTCGCCGTGGAGCGCGGCGCGTGAGCCACGTACGCCCGAAGGGAGCATCGCGATGAAGCTCGGCTTCCTGACCGCCCCGTTCGATGAAGCGCCGCTCATGGAGGTGGCCGACTGGGCGGCCTCGGCCGGCTTCGAAGCGCTCGAGATCGCCTGCTGGCCGCGCGCCGCACGGAATGAACGCCGATACGGGGGCACCAGCCACATCGACGTCGCCACCCTGTCGGCAGCCCGGGCGACCGAGATCGTCGACGAGCTCGCCGCGAAGGGGCTCTCGATCTCGGGCCTCGGCTACTACCCGAACCCGCTCCATCCGGATCCCGCGCACCGCGAGCAGGTCATCGGCCACCTGAAGGCCGTGATGGTGGCGGCGGGCCGGATGGGCGTGCCGTTCGTCAACACCTTCATGGGCGCCGACGCCGCGAAGACCCCCGACCAGAACTGGGAGAGCGCGACGCGGATCTGGCCCGACATCGTCGCCTTCGCCCAGGACCAGGGCGTGCGGATCACGATCGAGCACTGCCCGATGATCTTCTCGTACGACGAGTGGCCGAGCGGGCACAACTTCGCCAACTCCCCGCGCCAATGGCGGCGAATCCTGGAGCGATGGGGCGGCACGGTCGGGATCAACTTCGACCCGTCGCACTTCGTCTGGCAGATGATCGACACCGCCCGCTTCATCCGCGAGTTCGGACCGCACATCCTCCACTTCCAGGCCCAGGACCTCCAGATCGACGAGGACGGCCTCTACGAGCAGGGCATCCTCTCGGCCGGCATGGGCTGGCAGGTTCGACGGCTGCCGGGCCTCGGCTCCGTGGACTGGGGCATGGTCTTCTCGGAGCTCTACCGGGCGGGCTACGAGGGTGACTGCATCATCGAGCACGAGGACCGCGGCTTCGAGGGCACCGACGAGCTCCTCAAGCGCGGGTTCCTCCTGGCCCGCGACATCCTCCGGCCGTACTGCAAGTGAGCGGGCCACACGTGAGCGGGCCACACGTGAGCGGGCCACGCATGGCGCGGGTCGCGTGCCCGACCCGCCCGAAGGGAGCATCGCGATGAAGCTGGGATTCCTCACCGCACCCTTCCCCGAGACGCCGCTCGCGGAGGTGGCCGACTGGGCGGCCGCGACCGGCTTCGAGGTCCTCGAGATCGCCTGCTGGCCGCGCACCACCGGCCCCACCCGGCGCTACGCCGGCACCAGCCACATCGACGTGGCGAACCTGTCGGACGGCCAGGCCACCGACATCGTCGACGAGCTGGCGGGGAAGGGCCTCTCGATCTCCGGCCTCGGCTTCTACCCCAACCCGCTCCACCCGGACCCGGCCCACCGCGAGCAGGTCATCGGACACCTCAAGGCGGTCATGACGGCGGCCCGGAAGATGGGCGTCCCCCTCGTCAACACCTTCATGGGCGGCGACGCCGCGAAGACCCCGGACCAGAACTGGGAGGAGGCCCTCCAGGTCTGGCCTGACATCGTGGCCTTTGCCCGGGACCAGGGCGTGAAGATCACGCTCGAGAACTGCCCGATGCTCTTTTCCTACGACGAGTGGCCGGGCGGCCACAACATCGCCACGAGCCCCCGGATGTGGCGGCGGATCCTGGAGCAGTGGGGCGGCACGATCGGGCTCAACTTCGATCCGAGCCACCTGGTCCTCCAGATGATCGACACGACCCGCTTCCTCAAGGAGTTCGGACCACACGTCCTCCACTACCAGGCCAAGGACCTGATGATCGACCGGGACGGGCTCTACGAGCGGGGCGTCTTCTCGTCCGGCATCGGCTGGCAGATCCCCCGGGTCCCCGGCCTCGGCGAGGTGGACTGGACGGCCGTCTTCTCCGGGCTCTACCGGGCCGGCTACGAGGGCGACTGCATCATCGAGCACGAGGACCGGCGCTTCGAGGGCACCGACGAGAAGGTCAAGCAGGGCTTCCTCATCGCCCGCGACATCCTGCGACCGTACTGCAAGTGAGGACCGACGTGACCTTCGCGCCCCTGACTCCCGACCAGCTGACACCCGAGGCGCTGGCCGACCTGCTCGACCGCCTGACCGAGCACGATGTCGCCAAGGTCATCGACCACTCGCTCCTCCGGCCGGAGCTCGACGACGCCTTCATCAAGGAGGGCTGCCGCCTGGCGGCCGAGTACGACGTGGCCTCCGTCTGCTGCCGGCCCGCCGACATCGCGCGGGCGACCGCGCTCCTGCGCGGAACCGACGTCCACGTCGGGAGCACGGTCGGGTTCCCCCACGGCAACCACCTGACCGCCACGAAGGTCCTCGAGGCGCGCCAGGCGCTCGCGGACGGGGCCACCGAGCTCGACATGGTCATCCAGATCGGCGCCCTCCGGTCCGGCCGCGACGCCGACGTCCAGGCCGACATTGCGGCGGTCGTCGAGGTCGCCCATGCCGGCGGCGCCATCGTCAAGGTCATCTTCGAGAACGCCTACCTGACCGACGACGAGAAGGTCCGGGCCTGCCGGCTCACGGAAGCGGCGGGGGGCGATTTCGTGAAGACCTCCACCGGGTTCGCCCCCGGGGGGGCCACCCACGAGGACCTGGCCCTCATGCGGCGCTCCGTCTCGCCCAACGTCCAGGTGAAGGCCGCCGGGGGCGTCCGGACCCTCGACGCGCTCGTTGCGGTCATGGCGCTCGGCGTCACCCGCTGCGGAGCGACCGCGACGAAGGCGATCCTCGAGGACTTCCGGGCCCGCAAGGCCGGCCGCGGGCCCATGGCCGTGGCATCGGCCGCGGGCGACGGGACCTACTGAGCGTGCGTCCCGTCCAGCGCGACGGTGACCGCGGGCGCGGGGCGCCGTGCGCCGCGGGTTCCACCGTGTATCCTTCGCGGCGGCCCGGCATTCGTGCGCCGGCCATGGAGGAGGAGGTCGCGGCCGGATGATGCCGCTCACGCCGCATCGGCACGCCCTTCGCGCCCCCATCGTCAACTCGCCCCGGGCGTGGACCGGGGAGCTGCTGGTCGAGCGCGGCGCAATGTCGCCTGCCCTCACCCGCGCTTCCGTGGCCGACCCGGAGCGATCGGTGGCCCTCGTCCATGAGGCTCACCGGAAGCACGCACGACGCCTCGCGCGTGCGATCATCCAGCAACCGCGAGGAGGTGGATGAAGGAGGCGGAGAGACACCGGCCGTCCTCGACGGTCACATCGGGGGGCGCTCCAGCGGGGGGCGCCCGATCATTCCACTAGGAGGAGCAGTGTTCATGAAGCGAACCAGTTTGCTGCGCAGCGCCGCGGCGATGGCGGCCCTGGCGGTCGTCGTCGGTGCGTGCTCGAGCGGCTCATCGCCCGCCCCGGCGGCCAGCACGGCCCCGGCGGCCAGCATGGCGCCCGAGAGCATGGCCCCGGCCACGCCCGCGGCGAAGATGTTCACCATCGGCTATTCGAACGGTGGCGGCGTCGGCAACGGCTTCCGCGAGGAGCAGGTCTGCACGGCCAAGGCGCAGGCCCTGGCGTCGGGCCAGGTTTCCACGCTCACCACCATCCATCGCAACACCGACGCCGCGGGCCAGCTCCAGGACATCCGGGACCTGATCGCGAAGGGCGTCGACGCCATCGTGTTCAACCCGAACGATCCCGAGGCCCTCAACCCGGCGCTCGAGGAGGCCAAGGCCGCGGGCATCATCACGGTCTCGGTCGACGCCTACGTCACCAACCCCGACACGTACAACCTGTACAACAACCAGATCAAGTACGGCGAGCTCGGCGCCAAGTGGCTGTTCGACTACATCGGCGGCAAGGGCACCGTCTACTACATGCGCGGCTACGCCGGCCACCCGGCCGACAGCGACCGCGACATCGGCGTCAAGAACGTCCTCAAGGACTACCCGGGCATCACGCTCGTCCCGACCGAAGAGGGCGTGTTCACGCAGTGGGATCCGGCGACCGCCACCCAGCTGACCAACGACTTCATCGCCAGCGGCGATTACGACAAGATCGACGCCATCTGGTCGTCCGGCCAGGGCTCCCAGGTCGTTGATGCCATCAAGGCCTCGGGCAAGAAATTCGTGCCGATCGTCGACGCCGACCTCGGCGCGTTCGTCGCCCAGCTCCTCGACACCACGGGCTTCGCGGGCCTTGAGGGCTCCGCGACGACCAACACCGCCGCGGTCGGCGGCGCGGGCGTGGCCCTCGCGCTCAAGCTCCTGAACGGCGAGACCGTCCAGACGGACCCGTCGGCCGCCCAGCCGAACACGGTCCTCCTCACCCCGGTCAACGTCGCCAACACGACCGACGAGGGCAGGGCGACCCTGAAGTCGTGGCAGTCGGTCGCGGGGCTCGACCCGCTGTGGCCGCTCGGCCTCCAGATCGAGGGGTACACCACGTACACCCCCGAGCAGGCAGTCGCCTGCAAGGGCCCGGGCGAGTAGACCTCCCCCCAGCTCCTGATCACGCGGGGGATGCCGGTCCGCCGGCATCCCCCGCTCACTCATCCACCACGCGGTAAGCGATGACCATCACCGCCCCCGACTTCCTGCTCGAGGCGACGGGCGTCTCGAAGACCTACGGCGCCGTCGTGGCGCTGAAGTCGGCGTCGCTGGGCGTACGCCCCGGCGAGGTCCACGCGCTCATGGGCGCCAACGGCGCCGGCAAGAGCACGCTCGTCAAGATCCTCACGGGGGCGGTCCACCCGGACGCCGGCAGGATCGCCGTCCGCGGCGTCGAGCGCAGGGTCCACTCTCCCGGGGAGGCGCGCCGCGGCGGGATCGTCTCCGTCTACCAGGAGCCGGCGCTGATCCCGGATCTCGACATCCGATCGAACCTGCGCCTCACCGAGACGCCCCTCGAGCCCTTTCGCCACTGGCTGAGCGAGCTGGGCCTCCACGGTCTCGACCTGTCGAGCCAGGCGCGGCGCGTGCCACTCGCCTCGCTCCGAATCATCGATCTCGCCCGCGCCCTCGCGATCGAGCCCGACGTGCTCATGCTCGACGAGATGACCGCCGCCCTCCCCGCGAACCTCACCGAGCGCGTGCTCGACGTGATCGGCCGTCAGCGGGGCGGTGAGCGCTCGGTCATCTTCATCTCCCACCGCATGATCGAGATCGCCGACGTCTGCGACCGGGCAACCGTCCTGCGCGAGGGCCAGACGGTGGGCGTCGTGGACGTGACCGAGGGCTCCGAGGACCAGATCGTCGAGCTCATGCTCGGCGAGATCGCGGACGACGCCTCGGCCGGCCCGGTCAATCCGACCGCGCGGCGACAGCGAAGCGCCGAGACGCAGCCCCGCCTCTCCGCCCGCGGCCTCTCCCACGGCACGAAACTGCACGACGCGACGTTCGAGCTGTACCCGGGCGAGGTGCTCGGCGTGGTGGCCCTCGAGGGCCAGGGCCAGGACGACCTCTTTGACATCCTCGCCGGGTCGGTGCGGCCGAGGGGTGGCGACCTCGTCGTGGACGGCTCACCCATCACCTTCCACCATCCCGCCGACGCCATCCGGGCCGGCCTCGTCTACGTCGCCGCCGACCGCGCCGAGGCCCTGCTGATGCAGCGCTCGGTCCGCGAGAACATCGCCCTCCCCTTCACGACGCGGATGCGCCGATGGGGGCCGATCAACCTCGACAGTGAGCGGCGAGTGGTCGACGGGGCGATCGAGAAGCTCCAGATCGACGCCCGGGCCGGCGGCGAGGTACGGCGCCTCTCAGGCGGCAACCAGCAGAAGGTGACGATCGCCCGCTGGGTCGCCGGCGGCGTGCAGACGATGCTCTGCTTCGACCCGACCCGTGGTATCGACATCCGCACCAAGGCCCAGATCTATGTCCTGCTCCGCGACCTTGCGGCGGCCGGCGCCGCGGTCCTCCTCTACACCTCGGAGTTGAAGGAGGTCCAGCTCGTCTGCGACCGGGCGATCGTGATCTTCGGCGGCCGCGTGGTCAGCGAGATCGACGCGGCCGACGCCGACGAGCAGGCGCTCCTGCGCGCCGCATACAACCTCAAGTCCGACGCGGAGATTCCCGAGGAGCGCGCAGCCGAGACCGCCGCCGAGCTCGTCGACCAGGCGACCGGGATCATCGCGTCCGCGGCCGTGGACGCGGCAGCCGCCAGCGTGGAGGCGGACTGATGAGTGCTGTGCCCGCCCCCGTCGCGGTGGCCCGCCCCCGCCCGGCCGAGGCAGCCGTCGCGTGGATGCGACGGAACGCCTGGACGATCGGCCTCATCGGCTTCCTCGCCCTCCTCCTCGTGTTCACGAAGCAGATCCAGCCAAGCTATGGGGTCACCGGAGTCCAGGGCCTGGCGATCTCCGTGCTGCCCCTCGCCCTGGCCGCCGTGGGGCAGGCGATCGTGGTCATCGCGGGCGGGATCGACCTCACGATCGGCTCGATGATGGCGCTCACGAGCGTGATCTCGGCCGCCCTCATGAAGGGCCAGCCCGAGGAGTTCGGCATCGCCGTCGTCGTCGGCGTCATCCTCCTTGGCTTCGCCATCGGCGCGGTGAACGGCGCCGTCGTCGTGGCCACCCGGGTCCCGGACATCGTCGTGACCCTCGCGATGTCGTACGTGTGGGCCGGCTGCGCGCTGCTCGTCCTCAGGACGCCGGGGGGCGGCTCGGCGGACTGGCTGAAGGAGCTCGTCAAGGGATCCCTGGGCAACGACTGGATCCCCAGGGCGGCGGTCGTCCTCGTCGTCATCACCGCCCTCATCTGGATCCCCGTGCGGCGCTCCAGGTTCGGCCTGTCGATCTACGCCATCGGCGGCAACCAGCTGGCGGCGTTCCGAAGCGGCGTGTCGGTCGGCCGGACGAAGTTGCTCGCCTACGCTCTCACGGGCCTGTTCGCAGCGATCGCCGGGCTCAGTCTCACGGCCAGCACCGGGATCGGGACGCCCGTGCCGGGGCCCTACACTTTGATGAGCGTCGCGGCGGTCGTCCTCGGCGGCGTCAGCCTGGCCGGCGGCCGTGGCGGTGTCTTCGGGCCGATCGTGGGCGTCGTCATCCTCGCGTTGGTCCGGACCGACATGACGTTCCTCAACGTCAACAACAACCTCGCGGTCGTCCTGCAGGGGCTCATCCTTATCGGAGTCGTCATGATCGGCAGCGTCCTCCAAATCCGGCGGGCGCGCGCATGAGCGAGGAGACGCGCACGGACACGGAACAGGCCGGCAATCGCTGGCTGACGGCGGCCGCCTGGCGCCGCCTGTTCCGGGACCAGCCGCTCATCCCGCTCCTCGGCCTGTTGGGACTGCTGGTCCTGGTCATCCTGGTCGCCAAGCCGGAGCTCATCAGCGCCGTGTGGGTCGGCAACACCGTGAAGGCCGCCATCCCTCTCGCGCTCCTCGCCGCGTGCCAGACCCTGACATTCCTGACCGGGGGCATCGACCTCTCCGTCGGCGCCGTGGCCTCGATGAGCGGGTTCGTGGTCGCGACGCTCGTCGGCGGCCAGGGCCTCTGGGTCGCCCTGCTCGTCGCCCTCGTCATCGCGGCGCTCGCCGGGTTCCTCACCGGGATCGGAGTCGGCGTGTTCCGGGTCCATCCCCTGATCATGACCCTGGGCATGAGCCTCGTCGTGCTCGGGCTGGCCAACGTCTGGCAGCTGGTCATGGTCAAGACGGGATCGGGCGTGCCCGAGGTCCTGCGGTGGCTGGGGTCCGGCACGACGCTCACGGTGCTGCCCAACAGCCTGCTGGTCTTCGTGCCGATCGCCGCCTTCGTCCTGCTCCTGCTCCGGCGCACCGGCTACGGCCGGCTGCTCTACGCGATCGGCGACAACCCGGTGGCCGCGCGCCTCTCCGGCGCGCGGGCGTGGCAGGTCCTGGTCCTCCTGTACGTTCTCTCGGCGATCATCGCGGGCATCGCCGGGTTCCTGTACTCGGGCCTCACCAACGTCGCCAGCGTGTCGCTCGTCGACACGTCGGTCCTGCCGTCGGTGGCGGCGGCGGTGATCGGCGGGACCTCGATCATGGGCGGCCGCGGCGGCTACGCCGGCACGATCGTCGGCACCCTCATCCTGACCGTGCTCATCTCGCTCCTGTCGGCGCTCGGCCTCCCCGAAGCGGTTCGGCAGATCCTCTTCGGGTCGATCATCGTCATCGTGGCGGCCGCGTACACGCGCGTCACCGGGGAGTCCTGAGCACCGACCGGGAGGATGGGCCGATGACAACGCGACCCGGGACCCGTCACTTGGGCCTCGACCTCGGCGCTACGAACCTCAAGTGGGTGGTCGTGGAGCGAGGTCCGCAGGGGTGGGGAACGCTGGCCAACGGACAGGTCCCCACCCGGATCGTTGCCGACGTGGACGCGATCCCCGCTGCAGTGGTGACCCAGCTGGCCGAGGTGGCGGTGGCGGCGATCGCCGACTGGGGGCCTGTCTCCAGCGTCGGCATCGGTGTTCCCGGCCTCTACGACCCTGCCACCGGAACGACCCGCTTCCTTCCCAACGTGCCGGGCCCCTGGGCAGGCTACCCGGTGGGCGGGCCCGTCGGCGCTGCCGCGGGCGTCCCCGCCTTCCTCATCAACGACGCGCGGGCGTTCGGCCTGGCCGAGCTCCGCCTGGGCGCCGGCCGCGGCGCCTCGGCGATGGTCGGGCTGACCCTGGGGACGGGCGTCGGCGGCGTCATCGCCATCGGAGGGCGCGTCTACCAGGGCCACGACGGCACGGCCGGGGAGCTCGGCCATCAGACGATCAACCCGGACGGACCCTGGTGCGGCTGCGGCAACCGCGGCTGCGTCGAGGCCTACGCGCGGGCCGACCAGATCGCCGAGGCCTGCGGGACGGCAACCGTCGAGGAGTCCGTACGTGCCGCGAACGCCGGCGACGAGCGAGCCCGGGCCGGCCTGGCTGACGTCGGGCGCTACCTCGGCATCGGGATCGCCAACATGATCACGGTGATCACGCCGGACCGGGTCGTGGTCGGCGGCGGCGTCGCGGCGGCCGGCGAGCTGCTCCTGGGCCCGATCCGGGCCGAGATCGCCCGCCGCGTGACGATGACATCCGGGCCTGAGGTAACGGTCGTCACGGCCGAGCTGGGGACGCTGGCCGGGGCGATCGGCGCGGCGGTCCACGG
>JBBSAS010000048.1:0-9430 GCA_038252055.1 Candidatus Limnocylindrales bacterium | reverse complement strand
GTCAGCGCGGTCGCCTCGCGCAAGTCCGAGGCAGCGGACACCGTGCCCGTGGCGAAGTCCTTGACGGCGTCCAGCGCCCCCATCGCCATGCCCTTGATCGCGCGGAACGCCGCGATGCCGACGCCCTGCAGCATCCCCTTGCCGATGTCCGTCTTGGACAGCAGGGTCGCCTTGTCCAGGACCTTGTCGATGGCCCCGGACAGCTCATCCTTGGCGGTGATCAGAACGCGGACGACGTTGCCGGCCATGCGCTACTCCGCCTTCCCGCAGTCGGGGTCGATGAGCTTGAGCATCACGAGCAGCCCGGCGTCCTCGGCCAGGAGCGCGGACGGCAGGACGTGGAACCGCTCACAGAGCTGCACCACGGTCTCCGCCCACGTCAGGGCCTTGGGCTTGTCCACCTTCACGGCGTTCCATCGGAAGACGGCGGCGGCAAAGGGGCCGGCGGGTTCACCACGGCATCCCGCCAGCCCACCATGAGCGCCTTGGACACCGGGGGCGGCAGCCGGTCATGCGCCGCGGCGTCAGCCGGGATTGGCCCGTCGGCGTCCTCGAGGTTCCACGCCGGCTGCGCCCAGCGGAGGAACGTGGCCCACTCCTGCTCGCGGGTGTCCGTGTCGTACCACTCCTTGAGCGCCAGCATCGGGACCCCGATCACGACCTCAACCTCGGCGCCGTCCATGTCCTCGAGGACAAGCACGGCCTTCCGATCTACGCGATAGCCCACCGTCAGTACCTCGCCCACCCGGATGGAGCCGCCGGGGCTGGTGGGCACGACACCCCGGCGGCCCATGTGGTTACGTCCAGGCTGCGGCGGTGCCGCTCGACAGGCTGAACGGGGCGGACCACGTCAGCGAGCCATCCCCACCCATCGCCACGGAGTAGCCCGTGGTAACGGCCGTGAATGTCAGGGTCGCGCCCGGGTAGGCGATCACGAACGTCTTGGACCCCGGCGTCTTGAGGGTCGCGTGCGACATGCTGGCCGTCGTGTTGAACACGCCGTTCATGGTGCCGGTCGCGTCTGCCCGCAGAACCAGCCGCTCCATCGCGGACTTGTCGATGCCCGTGATGTCCTGCACGCCGTAGGGCGTATCGACGTTGATCGACGTCACGTCGTTGCTGATGTTGTTCCCGCCGACCGTGACCGACGTGGGCAGGCCACTCGTCTTAGCCATTCCGTTCTCCTTCTAGACCTGACCCGTTACGCCGGGTTTTCCATATACCGGACGAAGTTGACGACGACCACGGCAGCGCCGTGGACGCCCGATCCCGTGATGCGGACGTAGCGCCGCACCGTTGCGCCGACGGCGCCCTGGATGCGCTGCACGGTCGCCCCGGTGGCGCCCGTGAACGCCATGCCCGTGACGGCGGCGAACGTGGTGTTATCGGCGCTGTCCTCGACCGTGAAGGTCGCGGTGCCCGAGGCGACCGACAGGACGTGCAGGTAGGCCGCTGCACCGAACGCCGTGGACGCCGAGCCGAGGTCGATGCTGGCACCGCTCACGGTGCCCGTGGCGAAGGACTGCTTGCCGGTCGTCAGCAGCTCGCCCCACTCGAGGGGGTAGCCGTTGGCGCTCGCGTTGACCGAGGCCACGAGCGAGCCGTCCGCGCCCAGCGTCGGCGCATAGTTGAGCTGCTTGGCGATGATTGACGCGGCGACGTTGCCGACCGTCGCGCCGATGGCCGTGGTGACCTGCACGTCCGTCCGGGGCAGGGCCGAGAGCGTCAGGTGTGCTGCACCCGCCGCGACGTTCCAGAAGGACGAGAAGGCGATGTCGCCATCCCGTCGGCCGACGATGCGCTCCATCGCGCTCTTGTCGATGGCGGTGACGTCGAAGGTGCCGCGGTTGGTGTTGATCGCCGTGACGGCGCCGATGTCGCCCGACAGATCGACGGAGCCGACGAAGAGCGCCGAGCCGAGTGCGTTTTGCTTTGCCATTGGTCAGGCTCCTATGGGGCTATCGGGTATTCGAGGTAGTCGAACGTGAACGGCACCTCCACCGTCGCGTAGCGGGTGCCCTCGATCACGACGAAGTCCGGCTCGGCGTAGCCCATCTCGAGGTCCGTCGACGCGCCGCCCAGTTGCGAGTCAGCGAGGATGGCCGTCCGCAAGTAGTGGATGAAGTCGGACATCTCGTCGTCGATCGCCTTGACGAGCGCCTCGGTCATCGTGCTCATCGGCCAGAAGGCGACCAGCCCGCACGTCGGGGACACCATGCGACTGTTCAGCGTGCGGTCGCCGCCCATGTGCTCGGGCGCGGCCTCGCCAGTCCAGAACAGGCGGACGCACTTGCCCTTCGGGATCGGAGCCCCGATGGTCACGTTGGTGAACTTCGCGTTGGCCGACAGCGCGGCGGCCTTCGCGTGGACGAGGATGGCGTCCCGCTGCGCGGTGTAGCCCATCAGTTGAGCCCGTCCGCGAGGTTGGCCGCGACGACGGCACGCGCCGCCCGGAGCTGGCGGGTGACGGAGCGGAACATCCGATAGCGCGCCTCGACCTTGCCGCCGCGGTACTCAGCCTCAGCGCGACCCGAGTAGCCACGCGCGCCCTTGTTTCGCCACGGGTAGACGTGCGTCTGCGAGATGACCGCAGTCAGCGCCCAGGGGTTGCCCTTGATGCCCCGGACGCGCGCGGCGACGCCGCGCTTGAATGCGCCGGTGACCTCGGGCGAGCGAGCGACGACCGTGGCCGCGCCCTCGTCAGCCATCGCCTGCAACATCCGCCGGATGTTCTTGCGGACTGACTCCTCGGCGTAGACGGAGAACAGCGGACCCGTGAACGTCGCGCTGGCGCGGGAGTCGCTGGACGATGTGGCGAACCGGTAGCCGCGCGGAAGCTTCCTGCCAGCCATCAGAACACGACCGGCCCGAGGAGCCGCAGGTGGCCTACGCCGCGCTTGAGGATGGTGTCCTCGCCCTCGCGGGGCACCACGATGCCGACGGAGCCGCCGCCGTCCACGCCATCGGCCCCCGCGTCGCGCGCGCGCCAGCGGCGGGTCCACACGCGGAGCGTGGTGTCCACGACGGCGGCCGGGTAGTCATAGCGGGCGATGGTCGCGCCCGTCAGGTGCGTGGCGGCGGTCGTGCCGTTGACGCCGCGGACCACGGTGATGCTGTCTGTGGTGGAGTCGGTCACGGCAGTGACGTACATCTGCTCGGCGTCGACGAGGATGGACACGCCGGGCGAAAGGCCGGTGAGCGCTGAGACGTCGACCACGACCTCGGATCCGTCAAGGGCCTCGGCCGTGGTCGGCGCCAGATCGTGCGTGACCTCCTGGTGGCCCCACGTTCCGGCCCATTCCACGACCCGGAGCCCCGACCCGAACGCGGTAACGGTGCCCTGGCCGTGCAGGATCGCGCGCCGGAACGGCCCGGGCTCATAGGTGCCCTTCTGGTTGATGAGGTACCAGTCCGTATCGGCAACGGGAGCGGTTGACGTGCTCGCGGCCGTCGTCGCGTAGGACGTCACGCCTGTCGTTGAGAGCAGGTCATCGCTGAAGTCCAGCGTCGCGCCGCCGGACGCGTCGTATCGGTTCGTGCCGATGCGGGGTCCGAAGCCGGAGCCGAAGCGGCTCCGACGACAGAACGCATCGACGCGACGCGACACCGACTCGAGGATCGTCAGGGCGAGCGAGTCATTGGTTGACCCGCTGCCCCATGCGACCCCTTCATCGATCAGGAACTGCTTGGCATCGTCAAGCGATGCGTAGGTGTGCATCCCGGTCCTGTCCGGTCTGCCCTAGCTCGTCTTCAGCCAGACGTTCGTGCCGTCCACTGTGGTGTTCTGGACAGCGCCGCCGGAGGTAGCGGCCGTCTGGAAGTAGGTCACCGTGGGAGCCTTGGCGTAGACCGTCGCATCGACGGCCACGGCAGCGACGCCCGCGTCGGACTTGTAGAGCAGCTTGATGGTGTCGCCCTCCATGAGACCCTTGGTCCCCTGGGCCGGCGTGTCGATGTCCTCGGCGGCGCCGCCGGTGAAGTCGTGTGTGCCGACGATGATGTTCGGGATGACCCCGAGCTCCACCATCGCGGTCGAGATGTCGCCGGCGAGGAACACGACCGTACCGTCCACGGTGTTCTCGATCGTGGTCCCGCCGGTGTCGGTGACCTGGAAGGTGTTGGCCGTGAGCTTGTGGACGAGGCAGCGCGTCCCCTCGCCGCCGGTGATCGCCCCCATCTCCGACTGCCAGAGGACATGAACCGTCGTGCCCTCGGTGAGCCCGTGGGCCGTGAGGGTGAACATGTCCTCGGCCACGCCGCCGGTGAAGTCACCGACGACGACCTTGGTAGTCGCGGCGGTGGCGACGTCGGTACCCCGGTCACGGACCCCCGTGCCGGTGAGGTTGCTGCGAGGAGCGGGAAGTGTGTATGTCACGTCAGCCTCCTAGACCGCGTCGGCGGTGACGGCGGCGTAGCTGGACACGCTGTAGGCCCACGAGTCCTGGACGGCGGCGTCAGCCCGCGCCCAGCCGTGGTACGCAACCTGCCGAGTCTTGATGTTGGTGTACGGATCGACGTCGATCTGCACGCCCCGGACGCGCCGGACGATGTAGCCGCGCCGCATGTCGCCGAAGGCGACGAGGTTGCCCGCGCCCTGGTCGAGCGTGACCGGGTAGCCGAGCAGGACGCCTGCCGGGCGGCCGGTGCCGCTGGCATCGGCGCTCGGGATGAACAGCGGGCGGCCGTTCTTGTCAACCGACCCGTAGATCTTGGCGAGGGTGGTATCGGAGAGCAGCCAGCGGCAGTTGCCGTCCTGGCGGTAGGCCGAGTCCACCTGGAAGGTGTGCTCGATGAGCGCCGCGAACATCGTGGTCGCGGTCATCACGTCGGCGGCCTTGGCGAACAGGCCCAGCGGCATCCCGATGCCCGTGCCCGTGGCGAAGTCGCCAGCCATCTTGCGGCCCAGACGGTCGCCGAGGTTGCGGCCGATGAATGCCTCGATATCGAACGCGGAGTCCTGGAGCAGCTCCTTGCTGACCAGCAATGGCAGGTTGCCGGCGCCGGTGGCGTCGTAGCTGTAGGCCCCGAGGTCCACGCTGCCGAACGCCTTGTCCGCGCCTGCGGTGCTGGCGGCCCCTTCGGCCACGATCGACGCCGAGTTGGTGGTGTCATCGTTCGTCGGCCACCGGAGGGTCTGCCCGTCGCCCGTGGTGAGCAAGTCGGCCACCGAAGCGACGCCGCCGTAGGCGACCATCCGCTCCACGATGCGGTTAAGGAACCCGTCGGGGACGGTGTAGCCGCCCTGCGTGCCGTCGCCTGCGATCGACTGCGCGAACTGGGCCAGGTTGTCGGGGTCGCCAGTCCGCAGGTACTTGGTGAACGCCCGAAGGTAATCCTCGGAGGCGAACGTCTCGTTGACCATCGGGGCCTTCGGCACGCGCCCGAGGCGCATGTCCTGGGCGAGCTTCATGCGCTCGAAGCGGTCCTTCGCCTGGGCGTCGTCGCGCTTGCGCTCGTCGTAGACCGCCGACATGGCGTCGTATGACTCACTCTTGGCGGCGTTCATGTCGCCGGCGAGCAGGTTCTCCATTGCGGCCTCGAGGTCGGCCAGGTCGAGCTTGCGGGCGTACGCCTCGGCCGTGCGGGTCGTGTCGGACTTCTCAGGGGTGGCGGGGGTGGCGGGGGCCACCGGGACCGGCGGCTCAATGGCGGGGATGATCTCGGGAGCGGGCATGTGCTGGTTCTCCTTGCTGAACGCGGCGACGGTAGAGGCGGTGAACGCCGGATCGGTGACCGGGCTGACGTCGGTCAGGCGGTCGATATGAGTGATACGGCGGACCCGCGTGCCGTCGGGGTCCGTGCTGAACGTGGAGCGGATGCCCTCGATCTCGAATGACGAGCCGCGGACATCGCCGCGGTTCACCAGCTCGAGGACGTCGTTTCCGTAAGACGTGTTCGGGACGTCGATCTCGTAATTGATCCCCTCCTCTGTGCGACTCAGCCGGACGGTTCCATTGGCCGTGCGCCCGAGCACCCTGCTCGGGTCGTGCTCCCACCGCCCGATGACGTCAGAGGCATCGGCCCCGACCACGGCGGCAGGGTCAACCTCCAGCCATTCCCCGTTGCGGCGGGTGCGCTCGCCGGCGAGCTTCACGGAGCCGCGGAGGCGGCGGCCTTCGAGCGAGATGCTCGAGGCGAATGCGATGCGTTCGGTCATACGGCTCGCCTCCTAGGGAGCGGGTAGCTTCGGCGGCTGGATGGTCGCCCGCTGGGTCATCGTGAGCGGCGGGAGGTTGAGGATCTTGCGGGCCTCGTCGATGGTCAGGAGTCCGGCTTCGACCTGGGCGATGAGTAGCCCGATCTCGTCGGCCGGGGTGCCCTGGAGCAGCCCCTTGTAATCGAACTCGCAGAACTGCCCGGCCGGGAGCCGGAGCGACAGGACCTGCTCGACGCGGGATGACCAGCCCATGAGCGTGTACCGCGCCAGCCCGAGGTTCTGTTCGGCGACGCCCGTTCCCCAGCTCGTCTGCTTCTCGATGTCATTGAGCAGGTGGGGCGGGACGCCGAACAGGCGGCCGACCTCGCCCAGCGCCATCTGCCGGGCTTCCATCCACTGCATGTCGATGTTGGATGGCGTCCACGGCTGGAGCTTCATGCGCCGATTGATGAGCGCCACGTCGCCCGCGTGCTCGCGCCCGACGACCTTGGCGCGCAACTGCTCGAGGATCGCGTTGCCCTCGGCCTCCTCGATCTCCTCGCCCTCTTCGGGGACCAGGAGGCCAGCGAGCCGGATGCCGCGCCGGAGCGTGGTGGACGCGGCCTTGTCACCCGACAGCGCGCCCGAGAAGATCGCCCGCGCCGACGCGAGCAGCGGGTGGCCACGCGTGGCGTCGAGCGAGGGCCCGGGGATGTAGGTGATCCAGTCGGATCCGACGGTCTGCGCCTGACCCGCGTCGTCGGCATAGGTGAACTCGCGCTTGCCGTTGACGCGCTTGACCTCGATGCCGTCCGGCACCAGCGGCCGGTAGACGCTGATATCGCCGGCCCGGTCGCGGGCGTCGTGCCAGAGGAACGACTGCCGCCAGAGCAGCTGGTGGATCAGGATCGTTTCGACCCACGCAAAAGGCGTCATGCCGTCGATGCCCGGATAGGGATCATCGAACACGGACGGGACGCTGACGCGCTCGGCGCCCTGCCGCTCGTAGGTGCGCAGCGGCAGCGAGGCAATCGTGGTTGAGATGACGGACACGGCGCGCAGGACGGCCGAGAGCCCGAGCACGGTGTACGGGGTGACGGACTCGCCATCCGAGTCGCTGCCGCGGAGCCAGGCGGCAAAGGCGGGATCGCCGAGAGACCACGAACTGAACCGCTCGCGGTTGGACCACGGCCAAGTGAAGCGCGCCATCAAGAACAGGGTCAGCCCGGCAGGCCGGATGGGGTATTACGCAGGTGCGGTAGATCAGCCGCGCTCGGTGCGGTCCAGCTCCAGCACGGCGGCGACCTGTGATCCGGTGCCGAGGCGCCGGACGGCGTTGTCACGATGCTTGCGGGCCGTGTCGCGGCTGATCCCCAGCGCCTTGCCGATCTCCCCAGCGCCGAGCCCCTTGCCGTAGAGGCGCAGCACCTCCCGCTCGCGGGTGGTCAGCCGGTCCACGTCGCTCATGCGGCGCCTACGAACAGGGCGGGGCGTGCCTTGACGCGGTGGACGGCACGGTCAACGGCCAGCGAGAGGGCAATGCAAGCGTCGATACGGCCGTGGGACTTCTGCTTCTGGAGGGTGAAGCCGCGATCCGTGAAGCGGGGGATGGCGTTGAGCACCTGCTGGGCGAACGCCGGGTCGTCGTCGTGGTGGATGATGCCCTGCTGGATGCGGTCGTACAGGTCGCCGATGATCGGCGTCATCCGCTCGGGGCTCTGGGGCACCTCCACCATCGGGAGGCCCTCGTCATGCAGCATCTTGGACGGGACGTCGAAGAACTTGGGATCGAAGCTGATGCCGCCGACCTTGTACCGCGCCCGCAGCTCCCGGAGATGCTGCATGACGTCCGTCACGTCAACAGGCTCTTCCCTGGTGGGCACCCACAGCCGGACCCACGCGCCGAGACTCCCGTCCTCGAGGTACTGCACGATGCAGACGGCCGAACTGTCGCGCTTGATGCCGATGTCCACGCCAGCCCACGTCGGAGCTCCGGGCGTGGGCTTGATGTTGCGGCGCAGCCCGGACCACACGGATCTACCGTCCTCGCCGAGCCATGACGTGTAGCCGTCCACCCACTGTCCCAGGCGGAAGATGCGGAACCTGGCCTCGGGCATGAGCCGCAGGTCGGTCTCGAGGGCCGTGGGTCGCAGGAACTTCGACCCGATCGCCGGGTTGGCCTTGCGCCACTGGCGCCGGTCACCAACGTCGCAGCCGGGATCGCCCGCGAACTCGCGCCAGTAGAAGCGCGGGATGGTCCCGCCCTCCGCGATGATCTGGCGGATGCCGTACAGCGCGTTGTCATGGTCGACGCCGGGCGTGCCCATGCCGAGCACCAGAGACCGGCTCCGCTTGCCGCCGGCCATGAGCAGCGCGCCCCAGGCGTCCTCGGGCTGGAACCCGATCTCGTCGGCGATCGCCAGCGACGGGTCGAGCCCCTGGAGGCCGTCGATGTCATTGGACATCGGGAACATCTCGCCACCCGTCGTGGGGACGAACACGCGCGGCGTGGCGATGCCGGTGTAGATGATGGCCCGACTGTCCAGCTCGGGCTCGGCGCGGATCATGGACACGGCGGGTCCGTAGGCTGCGCGGATCGCCTGGTGGATCCGTGTGGCGATGATCGGGACCTGCGGGGCACCGGTCTCGGTGTCCATGTAGACGCCCGCCACACCGAGCGCCGCTTCGAGGGTCGACTTGCCGTTGCCGCGCGGGAAGGACTGGACGGCGGCATCGATCCCGTCGGCGAACATCTCCTCCATCCCCTCCTTCTGCCAGCGCGCCAGCTTGAGCGGCTTCCCGAACCCTTCGCCCTTTGGGGATCGGCAGTAGGTCTCGATGAACTTGATGTACCGGCCGTGCCGGGTGCCCTTCCACGTCACCCACGGCCCGGGTGTAGTGTTCTGGACCTTGCGGGCTGCGTTGCGAACCCCAACCGAGCCGCTACGCAGCGACACGATCCCCACGCCGCACATTGCAGTCTCGATGCGTCAGCCGCAGGTTCGTCGGATCGTCGGTGCCGCCCCTCGCCAGCGGAAGGATGTGGTCCACGGACGGCCCTCTCGGGTCATCGTAGAGGCGCCGATCGACGGCATCCCCGCAGATACCGCACCGCCAGTCGTCACGCTCAAAGATCGGAGCCCACCGAAGACGGCGCGAGCATCGCCCAGAGCAGCCTTGCGTGTGCGGGAACCGAGACCTGAACTCGACGCCGCAGAACACACACGGCTTGGCCGGGTAGCGGCCGTCGGCGTCCTTGCCCTGACTGGCGTAGGCGAGATGAACGGCGCACAG
>JBBSAS010000047.1:0-9540 GCA_038252055.1 Candidatus Limnocylindrales bacterium | reverse complement strand
TCCGCGGAGCTCGTCCGGGACCGCCGTCTGGATGAGCGTGTTCCCGTTCGCCGCCATCCAGATCGCCCCGAACCCGGCGACCGCGAGCGCCGGGAGCGCCACCGTCGGCACGAGCGCCACCACGACGAGGCCGAGGCCGAGGGTCACGGCGCCGACCGCAACCGCCCACGCACTCGGATGGCGACGGGTCGCGAGGAAGAGGGCGGCTGCCACCGACCCAAGGCCCGACGCGGCCATCAGGAACCCGAAGTCCGCCGCGTCCCCGCCCAGGACATCCCGGGCGAACGGCGGGATCGTCACCTGGAAGTTCATCCCGAGCGTCGCGGCCAGCCCGACCACGACCACCGGCAGCAGGACGATGGGCGTCACCCGGACATAGGCGATCCCCTCGCCGACGCTGGCGAAGACCGCCCGAACCGTCCGCGGTCGGGCCATCATCTGCCCGCGGTGGAAGTCCTCGTCGCGCATGAGGAAGAGGGCCACGATGACGGCCACGTAGCTGATCCCGTTGAGGAGGAAGGCGATCGAGATATCGAAAGCGGCGATCGCGAGACCGGCCACCGCCGGCCCGATCACCCGGGCGCTGTTGAAGATCGTGGAGTTGAGGGCGACCGCATTCACGACGTCCTCCCGGCCGACCATCTCGACCGCGAACGCCTGGCGGACGGGCATCTCGACCGCGTTGAGGCAGCCGAGGAGGACGGCGAGGACGAGGACCATCCAGACCTCGACCACCCCGGCCAGGGTCAGCAGGCCCAGGGCGATCGCGAGGAGGCCCATGAGCGATTCGACGACGACGAGGGTCGGGCGCTTCGGCAGCGTGTCGGCGATGAGCCCCCCGAACAGCCCGAGGACGAGGACCGGGATCCACTGGGCGGCCGCCACCACGCCGAGCATGAGCGGGTCGTTCGTGAGCGTCAGGATCAGCCACGCCTGGGCGACCGACTGCATCCACGACCCGATGAGCGAGATCGCCTGGCCGACGAAGAAGAGGCGGAAGTTCCGGTGCTGGAACGCCCGCAGCGAGTGGGCGCCGGTCACGCCCCGGACGCTCACGGTCCCGTCTCCGGGTGTCGCGTCCGGCCGTCGTGCGCCGGCAGGCCGCCCTCCAGCTCCGCGAGGTGGGCGCGGAGGTGCCCGCGCCGGGCCTCGGCCGTTTGGATCATCGTCGTGATTCGGGCGGCCTTTCCTTCGAGGATGGCCACCTGCGCGTCGATCCGGGCGATGAGGTCTCGGACGATCGCCCGCTTCTGCGCCGTGTCGCCGGCCGCGGCGAACCGCGCGCGGTCGCGGATCCGGGCCTCCTCGTCCTCCAGGAGCCGTCCGATCTCGGCGAGGCTGAACCCGGCGTCGTCGCGGAGGTCGCGAATGAAGGCGAGGCGCTCGACGTCCGACGCGTCGTAGAGGCGATAGGCGCCCTGCGACCGGGCGGCGGGGCTCAGGAGGCCCATCTCCTCGTAGTAGCGGATCGAGCGGGGCGTGAGCCCGGTCGCCGCGGCCACCTCCTGGATCCGGAGGAGGCGCGGAGGAGCGGCAGGCTCGTCATCGGGCCGGGGCCGCGTGGAGACGGACGCATCGGAACGTACGGGGCGGGACACCGCGCCATGATGCCACAACCTTGACGTGTGCGTGAAGGTTGGCGCCGGCTCGGGGGTGCGAACCCCGCGATGATCGGTCCTGCACGGATGGCCGGCGTGGGGCCCGCCGCGGGTGCCTGCCACGGGCCTCGGCGCGAACCGCGACGGTCAGCCTGCGCGCCGCTCGAGGCGGGCCCGGAGAGCATCACGCCAGAGGTCGAGCGCTCGGGGCCACCAGGCATCGAGTTGGGGCACCCGGCCATACCACGGGTCGCGCGCGCCGGGGCCGTGGACCACGTCCTCGAGGACGATCTGCTCGGCGCCGGGAAGGAGGGCCGAGTCGAGCGGGATGAGGCCGTCGCCGGCGACCGTGGACTCGCCGGGAGCCGGGCGAACCCCCTCGTAGAGCCGCCGGACGAACCGGGCCCGACCGTCGTCCGGGTCGTCCGAGCCGACCACGTACCGCGAGCCGACTGCCAGGTACGACGTCGTGGGGGCGAACCACGGCCCGGGGACGTGCCGGTTCGCGAACCGGGCTCCAGCGGAGCCGACACGGCGACCCCAGCGGCCATCGTCGCCCACGAGGTGCGGCGTGCCGAGCGTCACGAGCGCCCCGATCCGCCCGCTCGCGTTCAGGCGCCGCCCCTCGAATGGCTCGGGCGAGGTGAGGAGCCGGCCGACGATCCCGCCGGCGCTGTGCCCGATGAAGAGCACCGGCGCGCCACGGCTCACCGGGTTCGCCGCACTCCGCTCCCCCGCCGCGAGGAGCGCGCGGCCGACCCGGGTCGTGATGGGACCCAGGCCCCGGACCGCGGCGAGGACCCAGTCCTGCGGATAGACGGGCGCGATGACGACATCCGCGGCGCCGCGCTCGCGAAGCGCGGTCGCCATCGGCTCGTACCAGCGCGGGAGCGTCAGGAAGCCCCCGGCGACCAGGACCACCGGGGCGAGATCGGCGGGGTCGGCGGGGTCGGCGCCGGCCACCGCGTCGCTCCACGAAGCCAGCAGCCGGGCATCCCGCGGCGTCATGCCGGCTCGTCCGCGGGGTGGGCCATCGATGACCGGCTCGCCGGCGACGACGGCTCTGCCGCGAGCGGCCCGGGTGACTCGACCGCCCGGGGGCCAGGCCGGCCCATCTCACCGAGCGCGCGGCCACCCACGAGCAGCCCGATCACGAGCGAGGCGAGCATGGTGGCCGCAAAGACGTAGAACGGAAGGTGGATGTCAACCGTGAAGAGGGCGCCCGCCGCGAGCGAGGCCACGATCGTGCCGACGGTTCCAGCGGCCCCGAAGACCCCCTGCGTCGTGGACGAGCGACCCATCGGCGTCCCGCGCGCGACGACGGCAAAGAGTGCCGGACCGAGGATGGCAAACGAGACGCCCTCGAGGATCACGATCGGGACGACAAGATACGGGTCGGCGAGAAACGTGTAGACGATCCCGGCCACCGCAGCCCCGACGCTGCCGATGATCACGTACCGGCGCGGCCCCTGGCGGTCGATCCAGCGGCCCGCTACCGGGGCGACGAAGATCACGCCGAGGCCGAAGCCGGTGAAGGTGAGCCCGATGAGCCCGATGTCGGCGCCGAGCTCCTTCATCCAGAGGCTCCAGATCACCTCGTACGTCCCCGAGGCGAAGAAGCTGCCGATGTTGACGATGATCGCGGCCACGAGCAACCGGTTCCATAGCGAGGCGGGCGCGGCAGCCACGACCGGCGCCTCCGTGCCGTCTGTCCCCTCGCCGGGGTCGTGCCGGGGGACCGGTCGCCGGAGCGTCGTCAGCAGGAGAAGGATCGCCGCACCGACGAGCGCCGCCGAGCAGAGGAGGAACGGGAAGACATAGCCGCCCCCGAGCGCGGCGCCGAGCCCGCCGACCGCGGGACCGAGCAGCATGCCGCCCATCTGCGCCGAGCTGTAGAAGCCGAACGCCTCCCCGCGCTCGCGGGGCGAGGTCGCATCCATGATGTAGCCGCGGGCCGCGGGATCGTAGGCCGCCGTCGCCAGGCCGGCGAGGGCGCGTGCGAGCAGGAACGCCGGGACCCCGGTGACGACGAGCGGCATCGGCACGACGATCGCCGTCGCGACGAGCCCGAGCAGCATCATCACCCGCTTGTCCCCGCGATCAGCGACCCATCCGAAAACCGGCTCGCCCACGAGCCGTGCGGCCGGCCAGGCGGCAACGATCAGGCCGAGCGTCGCCGCGTCGATCCCCTGGTCCACCAGGAAGAGCGGCAGCACGGGCAGGAGCGCACCGAAGCCGAGCCAGAGGATCGCCTCGGCGAGGAGCACGGGAAGGATCGGGAGCATCCGGGCGAGACGCCCGCGGACACCCCCGGGGCGGGCGTCGATCACCTCGACATCGTACCGGGAGTGCCGTCCGGACGGTGTCTTCGGGTCGGGGCCGGGTCCTCGGGCCGGGGCGGGGCCGCCGGACCCGGCGGGGAAGACAGACCGGGCCGTCCGCCGCGGCCGGGCCGTATGATCGGGCAATGGGCCTTCCCCCACCCTGGATCCTTGCGCTCGGCCTGGCCTGCGTCGCCCTCGCGGCGATCCCCACCCGCCGCCTGGCCGATGCCGGGATCCGCCCCTCCTGGCTTGCCACCTACCTCGGGACGCTCGTCGTGCTCGGCATCAGCGTGGTCGCCTTCCGGAGCGTAGGCCGCTTCCTCGTCCCGATCCTCGTCGTCCTCTACGTGGCGCCCCTGGTCGTCGCTCCGGAACGGATCGCCCGGTTCCTCCATCGGGGACGCCGACCGCCGCGCCCCGTCGGATCGGGCCCCGGACGCAACGTCACCCCGCCGCAGCCGCCGGGCACGCCTCCGGCCCTCCCGCGCGGGCCGGCCACCCCCGGCGATGACGATCCGGATTCCGCGTAGCGGTGCGTCGGCCGGGAACCCGAGGCTGATCGGCGTGCATCGGCAGGAGAGCGCCCACCCGTAGAATCGCCCGACGCCGAGACAGGAGGGCACCCCAGGGGACGCGTGGATGCGTGGTGCCGGCATCAGGACAAGATCCAGGCTCGAGCGACGGCGCTGGCTCGTCGCGGGCATGGCCACCATGGCCGTGCTCGCGCAGGCGGCGGTCGGCTCGCTGACCGGCACCTTCGGGACGAAGGCGGCGGACCAGCTCATCGTCTTCCTCCTCGCCCTCATCGCGGCCGTGGGTCTCACGCTGCCGGCTCTCGCCCTCGTCGCCTGGCTCGACCGGCGCGAGCGCGAATCGCCGTGCCTCTACGCGTTCGCGATCACCCGGGGGATGCTCGGCGCCGTCGGGCCCTCCCTCCTGCTCAACGGCGCGGCGATCCACTCCGTCACCGGGCTCCTGGCCCCCACGGAGAGCGGCGCTCCCGTCGCGGCGACGCCCGAGGGCCACGGCCGGGCTCGCGCGCCGGAGGCGGCCGGGGTGCCGGTCGAAGCCTAGTACACGATCTCGTCGGCCTCGGTGATCTTGACGCTGTGAGCGTCGCTCGCCTCCCAGCCCACCTGCGCGGAGATGAGCCAGTGGCCGGTGCCCTCCTTGTCGCCCATGTCGCGGATCGGCCCGGTGACGATGAGCCGCGCCACCGACTCGCCGCCCCGCTCGTACCGCACCTGCGTCTCGTGTTCGCCATATCGGTCGGTGCTGCGGACGGCGAGGTCGTCGCGCGGGCATCCCATCATCGTGGCCAGCCAGTCCCGCGCATCCCACGTCGCCATGTCAGGCTCCTGCCCGGACCGGTGCGAGCCGCGTCGCAATCGTCGGCACCGAGTCTCTATTGTCCCACGCCGCTCTCCCGCCTGTGACCGACCGATCAGCGGGATCCGGTGGCCGGGGGCGCCGCGCCGCGCCGCGCCACGGGCCCGGGGCGCACGCAGGCGAGGAGGTCCTCGAGATGGGCGGAGGCCACGCCAACGACCGAGTCCCCGGCGCCGTAGTAGACGCTGACGACCTCCCCGGCCGGGTCCAGCACCCAGCCGCAGGGAAAGACGACGTGGCCCACGTCCCCCTCGACCTCGTACGCCGCTGACGGTCCGAAGATCCACTCGTCCGTGCGCCCCACGACGAGCCGCGGATTCTCGAGGTCCAGGAGGGCCAGGCCGGCCCGGTAGATGGGCCCGCCCGCAGTCGCGTGGACGCCGTGGTACATCAGGAGCCACCCCTCCGGCGTCTCGAGCGGCGGCGGGCCGAGGCCGACCTTGCCGGCATCCCACCAGGCGCCGTCGCGCGCCTCGAGAAACATCGTGTGGTCGCCCCAGTGGAGCAGGTCCGGCGAGAAGGAGATCCACATGTGGGCCCCGGGGCGGAGCGGCGAGGGGCGGTGGATCATGGCCCAGCGACCGCCGAAGCGACGCGGGAAGAGCGCCGCGTCCTTGTCCTCCGGCGGCATGACCGGTCCGAGGCGGTGCACGCTGCGGAAGTCGCGGGTCGTGGCCAGCGAGACCAGCGGGCCGCGCCGGCTGTAAGCGGTGTAGGCGATCGCCCATTCCTCACGCTCGGGAAGCCAGGTGAGGCGTGGGTCCTCGCAACCCCAGATCTCCTCCGGATAGCGGTCCACCTCCGAGCGGAGCAGCGGCTGCGGATCGAAGCGCCAGCCGGACACGCCGTCCCCGCTGCGAGCAGCGTGGAGGTGGGAGATGCCGCGGAGGTCCTCGATCCGGAGCAGCAGGATCGTCTCGTCTCCGACGCGGGCAGCCCCGGGGTTGAAGACGGAATTCGCCGGGTACGGCACCTCCGCCACCGTCAGGATCGGGTTCGCGTCGGCTCGCCGGAGAACCTGGACGGCGTCGGGTCGGGTCATGCGGCCGAAGCCGCCGCGCGGCGTTTCGTCGCGAGCGCTGCGTCGCGCGTCGGCCCGGCCGCTGCGTGCGACGCCCGCGACGGCTCCGCGCGCACGAGGCGCACGTGCTCTGCCGCGATCAGCCAGACGAGGGTGGATTCGGCGCCCTGGTTCAGGTTCACCCCAGCGGGCTCGAGGCCGTCGAAGCATGCGCCGCGCAGCGGAACCGCGACCGGGATCCCGACGTCGTTCGCTCCCTGGAACCAGCCGTAGGCCAGCTCCACCGCGTGCCGGTAGCGGGATTCCGCCGTCGCCGCGAACGCTTCGTGTGCGGCGAGGAGGATGGCAGCCGCCTCGATGGGCTGCTGGTCGAAGTGCGAGCGACGGCCGGCGCGGCGCCACCAGCCGTTGCCGACGGGCGAGAGATGGCCACCGGGCGCAGTCTGGACGTGGAGGAGCCAGCTCAGGGCGCGCAGACCCGTGTCCAACATCGCCCCGTCGTCGAGGTGGGCACCCGCGGCGACCAGCGCCTGGACCGGGAGGCCGTTCTCGTAGGTCAGGATCGACTCGGGCCAGGGCCAGGCCGGGTCGGTGCGGCCACCGAACGCCGCGTGGAGACTCGTCGCCAGCAGGCGCAGCGTGGGAGGGATCGCGCCGCCCATGCCGCCGCGCACGGCGGCGAGGCATCCGAGGAGCGCCGACCCTCGCGCTCGGAGAGCGGCCAGTTCCCCTGCTGCGGGCAGGGCCTGCTCCATGAGCCGGGTCGCCGTCCCGACCATGCGCACGTCAGGGGCAAGGAGGATCGTCTCGCCGAGGGCCTGCAGCGCCCGGCCCTGGCAGTCCTCCGAGCCGCCATCGTCCAGCCACGACCCGTCGACTGCCCGGAAGTTGCGAAAGCGGCCGGTGGCGGGCACGAACGCATCGGCAAGGAACGACACGTTGCGGCCGGCGCTCGCTGCGACGCCCCCCCATCCCAGCTCACGCTGGTGGAGCAGGTCCACGCGCAGCGCCCGGGCGACGTCGTCGGTGCAATAGCCGTGGGCGGGATCCGGTCGCGCACCGACGGCGTGCTGCAGGATCCCGATGCTGTCGGAGAGCGTCTCGAGGTGCTCGCGGTTGACGGGCTGGAGCGGCGCCAGGTCAGGCATGTGCGGCCGCGAAGGGGAACGGCCGTGCCGGGATTCGGCTCGCGGCCACGACCTGGCCAAAGAGCTGTCGATACTGCGTCGCCACGCTCGACCAGACCATCGACCGGCTGTGCTCGTACGCGCGCCGGCCCACGGATGCGCGCACGTCGTCGTTCTCGAGGAGGCCAATCAGGGCGTCGGCCCACGCCGCGGGCGAGCCGGGTGCCACGAGGACGCCCCGTCCGGCGTCGAGGAGCTCCGCCGCGTAGGCGTACGGCGTGGAGACGATCGCGCGGCCGGCGCCCATCGCGTAGGACAGCGTCCCCGAGACGATCTGGTCGAGGTTCGGGTACGGGGTGACGAAGACGTCCGCACCCTCGAGCCAGCGGTGGAGCTCGACCCGTCCCACGAAGCGGTCGACGAACCGGACGTGGCGACTCATCCCCAGGCGGGCGACGCGGTCCTCGAGCGACCGTCGGTAGGCTTCGCCGTCGGTCGCCAGGAGCTTCGGGTGGGTGGCACCCACGACGACATAGCAGGCCGTCGGGCGCGCCGCCACGATGGCCGGGAGCGCGTCCAGGACGAGCTCGTATCCCTTGCCCGGACCCAGCAGACCGAAGCTCAGGATCACTTCGCGGCCGGCCAGGTCGAGGGTCGGCTTGATGGTCCCGGGCTGCACGAGGGGGAGGTTCGGAACGCCGTGCGGGATGATCTCGAGGTTCCCGGCGGTGGCGTCGTAGGTCGTGGACAGGACACGTGCGGCGGAACGCGACATCACGACGGTCGCGGCGACACTCCGGATGAGCTCGGTGAGCACGGCGCGCTGGCCCGGCGTCGGGTGGCGAAGGACCGTGTGGAGGGTGGCGACTGCCGGGACGTCCAGTGCCCGGACGAAGTCGAGGACGCCCGCCCCGTCGTCACCGCCCCAGATGCCGTATTCGTGCTGCACGGAGACCACGTCAACACACCGCGAGAGTTCGCGAGCCGTCCGGGCGTAGTCACCGGGCTCGTCCCGCCGGATCCGGTGGTGCACCTCGGACGGGTACGGGAGGTGGGGTCCCGTCTCGTGGAGAGCGACGATCTCGCGCTCGCCGGTCGCGCTCGAGAGGGCTTGCGTGAACGTGGCGATGCCACAGAGGCGGGGCGGATAGGTCGAGGCGTAGGCGATGCGGGCGATGGCATGGTCCTTCCGGGACGCCGCTGTCGCGAGGGCGCGGACCGCGGCAGGTCCGCACGGCGCCTGCTGGGCGGGTGCGACCCGGCCGGCTGGCCAGGTCGCGATGCCGGCGAGGGCTAGGCGGAGCGCACCTGCGAGGCGCGAGGGCCCTTCGGGCTCTGCTCGACCTCGAACTCGACGCGCTCACCGCCGATGAGGCGGTCGAAGTCGAGCGAGGGGTCGAGCCCGCCGCGATGGAAGAAGTACTCCTTCGCATCCTCGGCTGCGATGAACCCGAAGCCGCGGTCGGCAACGACCTTCTTGATGGTGCCGGTGGTCATGAGGACCTCCAAGCTTCCCGAACAGGGAGGGCAGAGCGCACGGTCCGTTCGAGAAGGGGTCGACCACGCGGAGCATCGACGCGAGGCGCGGCGAACGTCGACCATAGCACAGATGTTCGAGGTGGACCCACGATCGGCCCGCCGACGGCGCGCCGGTGGTGAGCCCGCTGGGATTCGAACCCAGGACGCAGGGATTAAAAGTCCCTCGCTCTGCCACTGAGCTACGGGCCCACACCCCCAACGATAGCGGCGAACCGGCGAGCGGGCGCGTCCATGCGTCGCTGGATGAACCCGCCTCCCGCGCGAGCCGGCGTGGTCAGCCGCGGACGAGCGTCCTGCCCGCTCGCTCCACGATCGCGTCGAGCTCGCGCACCACGTCGTCGGGGAGCGGTGGCACCTCGTGCCGGTCGAGGATCGCGCGCCCCTTCTCGGCTGCCCTGCGACGGATGTCCTTCGAGCCGGACGCTTCCCACTGCTCGCGCATCCCCGACTCCCAGAGCCCAACGTCGAGGATTGTGCCGTCCCGGAGGTGGTCGATCGTGAGGTCGTCGGCCATGAAGTCGCCGCGGGGGCCGATCCGCTCG
>JBBSAS010000046.1:0-9542 GCA_038252055.1 Candidatus Limnocylindrales bacterium | reverse complement strand
TGCGCGCCAGGTCCGCGGGACGACCACGGGGCGGGTGCCACGGGACGGGTGCCACGGGGCGGGTGCCACGGGGCGGGTGCCACGGGGACCACGGGGGCCACGGCACGGGGCTACGCGGCGACGGAGGCTACGCGGCGACGGAGGCCACGGAGGCCACGGGCCCACGCCCTGCTATCCTCGACTGACGATGTCGATCGAGCAGCTCCCCGCGCCGCCGCCGGCCGACGCACCGGCCACGAGGGTCGGCGCAGCCCGGGAGTCGGGGTCGCGCCGCGCGACGGCGATCGAATCACCGCCAACCCCGCCCGCCGATTCGCCGCTGGCCTCGCCGCCCGCCTCCGGCCCAGGGGCCACCGCCGCTTCTCCAAGCGCCGCTGCCGGGCCTGAACCCGCGGCAGGCCCGGACGCTGCCGCCTCCGCAGGCGCCGCTGCGGGGCCTGAACCCGCGGCAGGCCCGGACGCTGCCGCGCCCCCAGGCGCTGCCGCGCCCCCAGGCGCTGCCGCGGGCCCGAAGCCCGCCGTCCGCCGGAGCCGCAGCGCGAGTCGCTCCATCCCGGCCCTTCGACGGGAGCTCCTCGCCGCCTTCGGAGCCCATGCCCAGGAGGCCGAGCTCGAGGAGGTCGGCCGAGCCTTCGACTTCGCCGTGCATGCCCACGAGGGGCAGCTCCGGGCGAGCGGCGAGGCGTACGTGACCCATCCGATCGCCGCCGCCCTCGTCCTCGTCGAGCTCGGGCTCGACGCGAGCGCGATCGAGGCAGGGCTCCTCCACGACGTTCCGGAGGACACGGGATACGGGCTCGGTGACATCGAGGAACGCTTCGGGGCCGAGGTTGCCCAGCTCGTCGACGGCGTCACGAAGCTCTCGAAGTTCTCGACCCACAGCCACGAGGAGCGGCAGGCCGAGAACATCCGGAAGATGCTGCTCGCGATGGCCCAGGACATCCGGGTCGTCCTGATCAAGCTCGCCGACCGGCTCCACAACATGCGGACTCTCGGCAGCCTCCCCCTCGAGAAGCAGCAGCGGATCGCTCACCAGACGATGGAGATCTACGCGCCGCTCGCGGAACGGCTCGGGATCTGGCAGCTGAAGTGGGAGCTCGAGGACCTCTCGTTCAAGGCGCTCGACCCGGAGCGCTACCGCGAGCTGGCGAAGAGCCTCGACATGCGTCGGCAGCATCGTGAGGGCTACATCGAGCGGGCGATCGCGATCCTCACCCCGGGCCTCGAGGCGGCCGGGATCGACCCCGACCTCAACGGCCGCCCGAAGCACATCTACAGTATCTGGAAGAAGATGCAGCGCAAGGCGGCGGCCTTCGGCGAGATCTACGACGTCTACGCGATCCGCATTCTCGTCGACGAGGTGCGCGACTGCTACGCCGCCCTCGGCGTCGTGCACAGCCTCTGGAAGCCGATCCCGGGGCAGTTCGACGACTACATCGCCGTCCCCAAGCCGAACGGCTACCAGAGCCTCCACACCGCCGTGATCGCGCTCGAGGGCAAGCCGCTCGAGATCCAGATCCGGACCCACGCGATGCACGCCGTGAGCGAGGTCGGGATCGCCGCCCACTGGCGGTACAAGGAAGGCTCCCGCGCCGAGCGCGACTACGACGCCAAGCTCGCCTGGCTTCGCCAGCTCATGGACTGGCAGCGCGAGGTCTCCGACGCCCAGGAGTTCGTCGAGGGGATCAAGCTCGACATCTTCCAGGACCAGGTCTTCGTCTTCACCCCGAAGGGCGACATCAAGGATCTCCCGGCCGGGGCGACGCCCCTCGACTTCGCCTACCGGATCCACACCGACATCGGGCACCGGACGATCGGCTCGAAGGTGAACAACCGGCTCGTCCCGCTCGACTATCGCCTGCGCAACGGCGACATCGTGGAGATCGTCACGACGAAGGCGGAGCACGGCCCGTCGCGCGACTGGCTCTCGATCGTCCGGACCTCCCATGCCCGGGAGAAGATCCGCCAGTGGTTCAAGAAGAAGGACCGCGACGAGAACATCGCCCACGGCCGGGACTCGCTCGAACGAGACCTGAAGCGCCTCGCGCGGACGTCGATCCAGGGCGTCGGATCGGAGCGCCTCCTCGAGGTCGCGAGGCCCTTCGGCCACGAGTCCCTCGACGACTTCTACGCCGCGATCGGCTACGGCGCGATCTCCGCCCAGTCGGTGGTCATGCGCCTCGGCGTCGTGGACGACGGGCAGCTGGCCCTGCCGACCACGGCCGTCCTCCCGACTCGCACCGGCGGGGTCCGGGTGAAGGGCGTCGGCGATCTCCTCGTCCGGTTTGGGAAGTGCTGCCATCCGATCCCCGGCGACCCGATCGTCGGCTTCATCACCCGGGGCAAGGGGGTGACGGTCCACCTGACCCGCTGCCCGACGGTGGTCAACGAACGGGAGGTGGCGCGCCTGATCGAGGTCGAGTGGGAGGCGGAGCCCGCCCAGACGTACCCGATCGCGATCCACGTGGAGGCTCACGACCGAACGGGGCTCCTCAACGACATCGCCGGCGCCGTGACCGAGAGCAAGGTCAACATCCTGGCCGCCAACGTGGAGGTCACCCCGGACCACACCGCGGTCGTCGTCGCGACCCTCCAGGTGGCCTCGGTGACGCAGCTCGCGCGGGTCATGGGCCGCATCGAGAAGGTCAAGGACGTGCTTTCGGTCCAGCGCGCCCTCGGCTGATCTGGGCTCCCGGGCGGCCTTCAAGCCGGAGCGGCTGGTCAACCGGGGCGGCAGCCCCCGGACAGCGGTCCGCGCCCGCTAGACTTGCCAGCGATGCCCACCCTCCGCGCCCCCAGGGGCACCCGCGACCTCCTCCCGTCCGACCGCGCCGCCTTCGCCCGCCTCGAGCGGCTCGCCCGCGACCTCGCCGCGCGGTACGGCTACCGCGAGATCGAGACGCCGCTCTTCGAGCAGGCAGCCGTCTTCGAGCGCGGCATCGGCGCCGCGACCGACGTCGTCGAGAAGGAGCTCTTCCGCGTCGTGCCGAGTCGCGGCGAGGAGCGCGAGCGATGGGCCCTCCGGCCGGAGGCGACGGCGGGGATCTGCCGGGCCTACGTCGAGCACGGGATGCAGACGTGGCCGCAGCCGGTGAAGCTCGCCCTGACCGGGCCGATGTTCCGCTACGACCGTCCCCAGGCGGGCCGCTATCGGCAGTTCTGGCAGTGGGACGTCGAGGCGATCGGCGACCCGGGGCCGGCGGTCGATGCCGAGCTGATCGAGCTCGGCGCCCGCTTCTACCGCGATGCCGGCCTGGCCGACGTCGAGGTGCTCCTCAACTCCATCGGCGACCCGGCCTGCCGCCCGGCGTACGTGGCGGAGCTCCGGGACTACTTCGCCCGCCACGAGGCGGAGCTGCCGGACGCCGAGCGCGGGCGGCTCGCGACGAACCCGCTGCGGCTCCTCGATTCGAAGGACCCGACGATGGCGGCCCTCGTGGCCGCGGCGCCGACGATCACCGATCGGCTCTGCGACGCCTGCGTGGGGCACTTCGCCGCTGTTCGCGCCCATCTCGACCGGGTCGGGATCGTCTACCGGGTCGAGCCGTCGCTCGTCCGCGGTCTCGACTACTACACCCGCACCGCCTTCGAATTCTACCGCCGCGGCGCCGAAGGTCAGCAGCAGGCGCTCGGCGGCGGCGGCCGCTACGACGGCCTCGTCGAGCTCCTCGGCGGCCGGCCGACGCCCGGGATCGGGTTCGCCCTGGGCCTCGACCGGGTGGTTCTCGCCCTCGAGGCAGCGGGCGCCGAACCCGTTACCACGGCGGCACCGATCGCGGTCGTCGTCGGCGCGGACCCCGCGGACACGGCGGGGCGCCTGGCGGTGGCCACGCTCCTTCGCGACGCCGGGCTCGCGGTCCACGCCGACCTGTCGGGCCGGCGGCTCGGCCGTCAGCTCGAGGGTGCCGTGCGGGAGCGGGCCCACTTCGCCGTCATCCTCGGGGACGAGCTGGCCGAGGGCGGCGTGCAGCTGCGCGACCTCGACGCGGCATCGCAGAAGCTCGTGCCGCTCGACGAGCTCGTGGCCCTCCTTCGACGCAAGGTACGCCCGTAGGTCCGGTCTGCGGCGCGGAGCCCCGGGGCGGCGACACGCCTCACGACGCCGCGCCCCAGTCGGAGCCCCGTCGCGCCCCCCGAGCCGCGGCGCCCGGTCGGAGCCCGTCGCGCCCGCCGGAGCCGCTACCATGACCCGGCCATGACCGAGCCCAGCGCCAGCTTCGCCACCCCGTACCGGACCCATACCGCCGGCGACCTCCGGACCGCCGACGTGGGGGCCGACGTCCGCCTCGCCGGCTGGGTCCATCGCCGCCGCGACCACGGGCAGCTCATCTTCCTTGACATCCGCGATCGCCACGGGATCACCCAGGTGATCGTGGACGCCACCGAGTCCCCGGACGCGCATGCCGCCGCGACCCGCTGCCGGAACGAGTTCGTCGTGACGGTGACCGGCGCGGTGGAGCCCCGCCTCGCCGGCATGGAGAACCCGAACCTCGCCACGGGCGCGATCGAGGTCCGGGCCCGCGAGCTGACGATCCTCGCCGAGTCGAAGACCCCGCCCTTCTACATCAACGAGCCGGACGCGCCGGTGGACGAGTCCGTCCGCCTCGCCTATCGCTATCTCGACCTCCGCCGCGAGCCGATGCTGCGCCGTCTCCTCCTGCGCTCGGCGCTCGTGGCGGCGATCCGGCGCGTCCACGAGGAGCATGGCTTCGTGGATGTCGAGACGCCGATCCTCATCAAGAGCACGCCGGAAGGTGCCCGCGACTTCATCGTCCCCTCGCGGCTCCAGCCGGGCAGCGTGTTCGCCCTGCCCCAGAGCCCCCAGCAGCTCAAGCAACTCCTCATGGTGGCCGGCATCGACCGCTACTACCAGATCGCCCGCTGCTTCCGCGACGAGGACCTCCGGGGCGACCGCCAGCCCGAGTTCACCCAGCTCGACCTCGAGATGAGCTTCGTGGCCGAGGAGACGGTGATGGACTTCGTGGAGACGATGGCGATCGCCGTCTCGCGCGCGGTCACGCCGGAACGGCCGCTCCAGGACGTCCCGTTCCCGCGGTTCACGTATGACGAGGCCCTCGAGCGGTTCGGCACGGACAAGCCCGACCTCCGCTTCGGGATGGAGCTCGTGGACCTCGCGCCGGCGATCTGCGGGGCCGATGGCGCGCCGGCGTCGGGTTTCCGGGTCTTCGACGAGGCGCTCGCGACCGGTGGCCGGGTGAAGGCGATCGTGGCTCCCGGCCTCGGGAGCGCCACGCGGAGCCAGATCGACGAGCTGGTCGAGCTCGCCAAGCGGCTCGGTGCCCGCGGCCTCGTCCACCTGGCGGTTGCCGCGGACGGTGTCCATGGCCCGGCGGTCAAGTTCCTCGGCGAGGAGCGGGCCCGGGCCGTCGCAGATCTCGCCGGCGCCGGGGAGGGCGATCTTCTCCTGGTCGTCGCCGACGCGCCCGACGTCGTCGCCGATGTCCTCGGCCGCCTCCGCGTGGAGCTGGGCGCGCGCCTCGAGCTGGCCGACCCGGACGTCCTGGCCTACTGCTGGGTCCACCGCTTCCCGATGTACGAGTGGGACGAGGAGCGGCGGGGCTGGCACGCCACCCACAACCCGTTCTCGGGCGTCGTTCCCGAGGACGAGCCGCTCCTGGTGACGGCGTCCGGCGACCCGTACCGGCCCACGCACGAGGACCCTGCCGGGCGGGCCCGGGCGATGCAGTATGACCTGGCCCTCAACGGCTGGGAGCTCGGCGGCGGCTCGATCCGGATCCATCGGCGCGACCTCCTCGAGCGCAGCTTCGCCCTCCAGGGCCACAGCGCCGAGGCGATGCGCGAGAAGTTCGGGGGGATGCTCGAGGCCTTCGAGTACGGGGCCCCGCCCCACGGCGGGATCGCCCTCGGCATCGACCGCTGGGCCGCCCTTCTCGCTCGCCAGGTGAACATCCGCGAGGTCATGGCCTTCCCGAAGACTTCTTCGGGCACCGACCTCATGCTCGACGCCCCGTCGGCGCCGGAACCCGGCCAGTACGCGGAGCTGGGCCTCCGGTTCGTGGGACTGCCGTCCAGGTCCTGACCGCCCGCCTCGCGTCGTCGAGCGACGCGCATCCGGTTGCGGACCTGCGCGACAATGGATCGGGTCGCGGGAGCTGCCGGCAAGTCCACGCGGCCAGGTCAGCGGAGGCGCGCCATGAGCACCCAATTCGTGGTCCAGCTCGACAACCGGCCCGGGGCGCTCGCCCGGCTGACCCGGGCACTCGCGATCCGGGCGATCGACATCCGGGCGATCTCCGGCGGCGGCACCGGCGACCAGGCCTACGCGATCCTCGAGACGAGCGACGACCGGGCGACGCGTCAGGTCCTCCGGGCCAACAGCTACCCGTTCCTGGAGGGCGAGGCCCTGATCGTGGAGGTCGAGGATCGGCCCGGTGGCCTCGCTGCGGTGACCGAGAAGCTCGCTGCGGCCGGCGTGGACATCCGGAGCGTCCTCTTCGTCCGGCGCGCCGAAGGCCGGATGGCGACGGCCATCTCGGTGGACGACGTTGCGCGTGCGCGGGAGGCCCTCGGGCTCAACTGATCGCGGTCATCGCTGCGGCATCAACCCGTCCCCGCGGCACCCGACCCGTCGGTCCCCGCTCCTTCCCGCTCGACTCCACCTGTCCGCCATCGGGCTTGTCCCCGCCACCGGGATCACCACCGCCATCCGGTGCGCCACCGCCAGGCAGATCTGCTCGGAGCCGTCGTGGCACGACGGCTCCGAGCATCACCCTTCCTGGGACGAAAGACCCAACAACTGGCGTTCTCTTCCCCGTCGCGATCCGTCGTGGGCCGACGAGAATCGGCGGGGGTGGCTCGAACCCTTCCTGACACGACGGGTTTCGACCGATTCGGGTCGGTGGCGTGGCCCCTGGTGGACGGATCGTTCGTGGCAGGAAAGCCGCCCACGCTGAAGGCTGTCCCCAGGCTGCAGGCCGTCCCCACGGTGAAGGCCGACCCCGGGCCCCCGGCCCCGGGCCCGGGGGCAACCGGCGACGCCCCCGGATCGCCCCAGGCCAGATCAGCGGGTCCAGCTCCAGCCGCGGGCCGACGTCAGCGAGTCGCGGGCAGCCCGGCGAGGAGCTCGAGCCAGGCGCGCACCAGCTCAGCCTGCTGGTCGGCGCGCGAGATCGTCGCCGGTGGATCGTTCGGCTGCCCCGTGTACCAGCCGCATTGCTCGTGGTTGCCGCCTTCGATCCGATCGTAGACCGTCGCCGCGGGCATGAGCGCCTTCGATGCCGAATCCTCGATCTTGGCGGTGGCCGCGTCGAGCGACCCGTAGACCGACGATGCGGCCATCCCGGTCGCCGACAGGTCCGTTGCGCTGTAGGCGCCGCAGAGGGCCAGGCCCGTGATGCGGCCCGGGTGGTCCGCGGCGTACTGGGCGGCCATCGCCCCGCCGAGCGAGTGCCCGCCGATCGCCCAGCAGCTCATCCCGGGGTGGGCCGCGATCACCCGGTCGGCCGCCCCGACGTCGAAGATCGCGAAGTTGAGCGGCATCGACACGATGACGACCAGGTAGCCACGCTCGGCGATGGCCCGGGCAGCGTGGGCGTAGGCGGCGGCGGGGACCTTGGCCCCGGGATAGAGGATGAGCCCAGTCGTGGCCGGTGCGCCCGTCGGCGCGAACGTCAGCCCGCTGGGCTCGTCGGCATAGGTCGCTGCGGCGGTGGACACGAGGGCGGCGGTCGCCTCCGGCAGGAGCGGCTGGGGCGCGAAGAACCAGGCGAGTCCGCCGACGAGCGCCACCACGACCACGAGAATGATCCCGACGACGACGGTCCGGCGCCGCGGCCGACCGCGTCCGGCCCGGTCGGGCGGAGGGGTCGTGGCCGGAACGGGTTCGGACGGCTCCGGCAACTCGGCAGGCGTCGGGGCCAGCGCGGGTGCGGAGGGGTCCACGGATCCGGCGGACGTCGGTGCCGGCACCGCGGGCGTGGGTTCTGTCAACCCGGCGGGCGTCACGCCGCCGTCCTGGCGAGGCCCAGGGACCGAGGTCAACGGTCCGGCGCCAGGTCGGACGCCTCGGCCGCGGGCGAACCCCACTCGTGGCGCCGCTCCGGGTCGGGCTCGGGCGGTCCCTCGAAGGGCGGCAGCGCCGCGCGCTGCGTGTCGAGATCGTGGGTCGTACCGGGGTCACCCAGCTCGACCAAGCGGCCACCGACAACCGCTGCAAACGCCTCGATGAGGGCGTTGGGGGCGAGCGTTGCGTCGAGCGCGCGGAGGATCTCAAGGTGAGAAACGGGGACGAGGGCCGGCCAGCCGGGCTCGCCGCGGAAGGCCGGACGGAGGACCGTCTCGCGGTCGGTGCCGTGGGCCTCGACGAGGGAGGTCACCGTCTCGGCATCCACCCAGCCCATCCGGGCCGGCCAGACGAGGGCCGCCTCGGTGCCGGCGACCTCCGCCCGGGCGACGTCGATACCCCGGCAGATCTGCCCGACGGGGCCGCCTTCGATCGCCGCCGGGGCCGCGAGGATCGCCGGGGATCCCGCGAGCGCCGTCGCCACGCCGCCGTCGGGATCGGCCGACACGACGACGATCGGGAGCGCCCCGCCGGCCCAGGCGCTGTCGGCGAGCCGGCGGACGTTCGGGACGCCCTCGACGTCGCGCAGCGCGGACTCGGGCGCGGCGGCCAGGATCACGGCAGCGACGGTCATGGTCGGGATGCTAGCAGGGTGCCGACTGGCCCCGGGGTCGTGCGCCGGCGGAGCGCGCGGGGCCCGTGCCCGCAGCCCGTTGCGGCCCGGTCGCCCCCGTGCCCGGCGCCCGCGCCCGCCGTCCCGCGCCGCCCGGCGGCTCGACCGCGCCCGCTGCCCCCGCGCTCGCACTTCCACGCGATGTGCGACGATCATCCGCCCATGACCGACCAGGAGTCTCGCCCCGCCGTGCCCACCGCCGCCACCTCCGCGCCGCCGCGCCCGACCGCCGCGAGTCCCACAACAGGCATCCCGGCCGCGGGCACCCAGGCCGCGGGCACCCCCCACGCCCCCGGCACTCCCGCCGAGGCCGTCCGGTCCGACATCCGCAACGTCGCGATCGTCGCCCACGTGGATCACGGCAAGACCACCCTCGTCGACGGGATCCTCCGCCAGACTGGCGCCTTCCGGGCCAACCAGGCCGTCGTGGACCGGGTCATGGACTCCGGCGATCTGGAGCGCGAGAAGGGCATCACGATCCTGGCCAAGCAAACCACCGTGGACTACGCCGGGATCCGCATCAACATCGTGGACACCCCGGGCCACGCCGACTTCGGCGGGGAGGTCGAGCGCAGCCTCAACCTCGTCGATGCCGTGCTCCTCCTCGTGGACGCCGCCGAGGGGCCACTCCCGCAGACCCGCTACGTCCTCCAGAAGGCGATGGCTCGCCACCTGCCCGTCGTCGTCGCCCTCAACAAGATCGATCGCGGCGATGCCCGGGCGCCTGAGGTCCTCGACGACGTCTACGAGCTCTTCATGGATCTCGGGGCGGACGCCCACCAGATCGAGTTCCCGGTCGTCTACACCAACGCCAAGGCCGCCACC
>JBBSAS010000045.1:0-9636 GCA_038252055.1 Candidatus Limnocylindrales bacterium | reverse complement strand
GCGGCGCGAAGCCGTCCTCGGCGGCGTCACGCTCTGCGTCGACGACCCGGCCATCGCGGTCCCCGCGCTCGCGGATCTCGTGCTGGCGACGCCCGTACGTGCGGCGTCGGCTGGCCTGGTGGCGCTTGCTCATCGTCGGGGCCCTCCTTCTCGGCGACGGATGCGACTCATGCGGTGAGCCGCTCGGCGGTCCGGAGCCGGGCGCTCCGGGCGCGGGGATTGGTGGCGACCTCCTCGGCCGACGGGACGATCGGCTGCGGGCCGACGGTGCGAATGCGTGGAACTCGACCACAGACACAGACCGGGAACGCCGGGGGGCACGTGCAGCCGCGCCGCTCCGCGGCCAGGAACCGCTTGACGATGCGGTCCTCGAGCGAGTGGTAGCTGAGGACGACGAGGCGCCCCGCCGGTCGCAGCAGGTCGAGCGCGGCGGTGAGGACGGCCTCGAGGGCCTCGAGCTCCCCGTTGACGGCGATCCGGAGCGCCTGGAAGGTGCGGGTTGCCGGGTGGATTCGACCGCGGGGGCCGGGGCGGCGGGGCACGGCGCGCTCGACGACCGCGGCGAGGTGCTCGGCCGTCTCGATCGGCATCGTCCGGCGCTCGATCGTGATCGCCCGCGCGATCCGCCTGGCCTGCGGCTCCTCGCCGAAGCGACGCACGAGGTCGGCGAGTGCCTCCTCGTCGAGCTCCGCAAGCAGCGCGGCCACCGGCTCACCGTGCGAGGGGTCGAACCGCATGTCGAGCGGTCCGCCCGCCCGGAACCCGAAGCCGCGCCCCGCGTCGGCGAGCTGGAACGAGCTCAGGCCGAGGTCCAGGAGAATGCCGTCCACCGCGGGAAAGCCGGCATCCGGGGCCACCGAGCCGAGGTCGCGGAAGTTCGCCTGCCGGAGGACGAGCCGGTCGCCGAACCGCGAGAGCCGCTCCCCCACCCGCTCGATCGCCGCCGGGTCGGCGTCGAGGGCGAGGACACGACCATCCGGGCTGGTGGCCTCCAGGATCCGCTCGGTGTGCCCACCGCCCCCGGTGGTGCAGTCGACGTGGTGGGTGCCGGGACGCGGGGCGAGCATTGTCATGACCTCCTCCGCGAGCACCGGCCGGTGCCCCTGATCCATGTCATCTCCACCATCGACGGACGGATCCCGAGCGGATCCTGGAAGCGCATCTGGTTCGCTAGATGCCCAGTCCCGAGAAGGCCCTGGCCAGCTCGTCGGGTGCATCGAGCGCTTTTCGGTAGTCGTCCCAGGCCGGCGGGGCCCAGATCTCCGCGTGGTCGGCCGAGCCGACGATCACGGCCTCGCCCTCCAGCCGCGCCGCGTCGCGGAGGTAGGACGGCAGGACGAAGCGCCCCTGGGCATCCCACACGACCTCGACGGCGTTGGCGAAGAGGAACCGGTTGAAGAGGCGTGCGCCGGCGTTCTCGACGGTCGGGAGCGCCGCGACCCGTGCGGCCAGGCGATCCCACTCGACGCGGGGCCAGATCGCGAGGCAGGCGTCCATCCAGCGCGACACGACCGCGCCGCTGTCGAGCTGGGCTCGGAACTTCGCGGGGACGGCAAGCCGCCCCTTCGCGTCCACCGAGTGCCGGTACTCGCCCGTGAACACCCGTGCATCCCCTCTGCTCCGCTCGGAGCCCGTTATCGCGACCCTTCCGCTCCCTCCGAGCGGGCCCGCGACAATCACCACTTGGCACCACTTCGTGCCGCTGGGATGGGATCATACACCGCCGCGGACGCGCGTCAATGGGGAATCGCGCACGGTCCGACCGGCCTCGGGGACCCTCCCACGCCCTCGTCATGCCCCCGTCGTGCCACCATCCCGCGGCCCGTTCACCGCCGGGCAGTACCATCTGCGCCTTGCATTCGAGCCCACGGCGGTGCTAGGCTCCGCCGCCGAACTCGTCAGAGCCCTCCATGAGGACGCAATCACCGATGGCCCTCGCCGAGCCGAGCGCTCTTCCTCGGCCGATTCCGCTCCTTGCCGCGCCCCGAATCCGGCGCTGCACCTTCCGCCGCGTGACCGCGGTCGAGCGGCGTCGAGGGAGCTCCTACGAGGTGGACTGCCTCTTCCCTGATCGCGCCGTGCCCATGCCCCTCGGCGACATCGAGCGCGCGATGTCCGTCTGCAACAGCTGCTCGGCGGTGGGGATCTTCCGCGCGGACGAGGACTGAGCGAACCAGCGATCACCGGTCCGCCGGCCGTGGCGCGGTCGGCGAAAGCCCCGACCGGGCGCTGGGCGGGGCAAAGCGGGCGATCCAGCCTGGTCGTGCGGGGACACCCGCGCGTCGGACCGCCGCGGCATGGCGATCGCGACCCCGTCGGAGATCGCGAATCGTCGGAGAGCGTCAGCGAGGCGGCCTGTACGCCGGGTTCTGTACCGCTCTCCCCCGAGGGGGCGCGGTGACGGTCATCCATCTGGGGCCACCGGTTGCCCGGTGGCTCATGCGGCCGACCCGAGAGCTCCGGCGGCGCGCCGGTGTCCCGGCGAACCGGGACGCGCTCTCCTATTTGGCCTTGCTCCGGGTAGAGCTTGCCTCGTTTCACCCCGTCGCCGGTCACCCGGCGGCGGACTCGTCTCTGTGGCGCTGGTCCTCGCCTCGCGGCGGGCGGGCGTTACCCGCTACCCTGCGCCGGGGAGCCCGGACGTTCCTCACGCCCCCGGTTGCCCGGGAACGCGCAACCGTCCAGCCGCCTCGCTGACCGCCCCATTCTAGCCCCCTGGGTCCGGCGCCCCTCGCAGGAGGCGGTCGACCGCCCCGGCGACGGCCCGGCCCAGCGTCGCGTGCGCCGCGGCGTCGAGGTGAACGCCGTCCGCGGGATCCGCCTCCACGATCCCCGCGGCGTCGAGGAACGCGAGATCCCACTGGCTCGCCGCCTCGCGATAGAGACGCCCGAGCTGGCGCGACGTCTCCCGCGCCGCCCCGAACCCCCAGAGCTCCGCGGCGATCGTCGACGCGCCAAGCGCGGGTGGCGCCACGAGGAGGACCTCCGGCGCGCCACCGGCCGGACCCAGGCGGCTCTCCCGGGCGAGCCCGGCCAGGACGCCGGCCCCGACCGCGATCTCCGCCGCGTCGAGATGGAGGAACGACTTCAGGTCGTTCGTCCCGAGCATGACCACCACCACCGCGATCGGGGCGTGCGACTCGAGGCACGGGAGGAGGAACGTCCGTCCGTTGCGGCCCGGCATGAACGGGTCGTCCCAGATCGTCGTCCGCCCATTGAGCCCTTCCTCGACGACGTGGGCTCGCCCGGCAAGCACGGCCGCGAGGATCCCCGGCCAGCGGACGCCACGCGGATGTCGGGCGCCCGTCGCCCCGATCGCCCCGTACGTGTTCGAGTCGCCGTAGCAGACGACGGTCGGCAGGTCGGACACGGATCCCTCCTCAGCGCGGGACGCGCAGCTCGAGCCCGTCGGCCGCCACCTCCACCCCGGCGGGGAGGCGGCTCGCGAGGGCGGCATGGCGGAGATCGTGGTCGAGGTGGGTGAGGAGGGCCCGCCGGGGTCGCAGCTCGGCGATCACGGCGAGCGCGCCCTCGACCGTCTGGTGCGCGGGATGCGGGGAATGCCGGAGAGCGTTGAGGACGAGGAGATCGAGGTCGGCGAGGAGGGCGAGGGACGGCGGCTCGATCCGGTGGACGTCGGAGACATACCCGAAGCCGCCGGTCCGGAACCCGATCGTCGGGGCCTCGCCATGGACGACTGGCACCGGGACGAACAGCCGGCCCCCGATCTCGAAGGGTCCCGCGATCGCGACCGGCCGCAGCATCGGGAGGCCGCGGAACCGCTCCTGCCCCGGCGCGAAGGCGTAGGCGAACCGGCGAACGACCACCTCGAGCGTTTCCGCCGACGCGTGGACCGGCAGGTACGCCCCCGTGATCTCGTTGTACGCGCGGAGGTCGTCGAGGCCGCCGATCGCATCCTGATGCTCGTGGGTGAGGAGGACGGCATCGAGCCGGTCGAGGTCGGCCGCGAGGGCCTGGGCCCGGAAGTCGGGCCCGCAATCGACGACGACGCGCCGGACGCCCCAGGCGAGGAGGACCGACGCCCGGAGCCGGCGATCCCGCGGATCGTCGGACGTGCAGGTCGCGCAGTCACAGCCGATCCGGGGCACGCCGTTGCTCGTGCCCGACCCGAGGATCCGGATCCGCAGCTCGCCGGCCTCGGGCCCCGGGTCGCCGGGGTCGAACCCGGCCTCCAGCCCCAGCGGCAGCTGCTCGCGGGCGACGCCTGGTGACCCTGCGGGGGCATCGCCAATGGGCTGGCCGGCCTCGGAGCGGATCCCCTCCCCCGGGCGGCGGATCACGACGGCGGGGCCCCCGCGGGCGACCCGGTCGAGGGCCTCGTTGGCGAGCCCGTCGGCCGTCCGGTTCTCGCTGCGGGGAACGTGGCGCGCGCTCCAGCGCCGGAACCCGCCGAGCCGCGAGAGCGCCTCCGCGTGGAGCGGGATGAGCTTCGCGTCCTTCACCCGCCAGCGGCCCCGCAGCTGCTCCACGATGAGCTTCGAATCGAGGAGGAGGGTCAGCTCCTCGGCCGCGAGCTCCTCGGCCAGGGCAAGCGCCCGGAGCAGGCCGACGTACTCCGCCACATTGTTCGTCTGGCGCCCCAGGGCCTCCGAGATCGTGGCGATCGGCGGCGCGTCGGGACGGTCGGCACCGGGGGCGTCGGCGTCGATGAGCGCGGCGCCGGCGGAGGCCGGGCCGGGGTTTCCCCGCGCCGCGCCGTCCGTGCGGATGATCAGCCGGCGCGGGCCCGCGCCGCTCAGACCGTGCGCTCCACGGCCGCCCGCGACACTTCGAGGATCGCTCGCGTGATGTTGATCTCGCGCGGGCAGGCATCGACGCAGTTGAAGATCGTCCGGCAGCGCCAGACCCCGTCGGCGTCGGAGAGGATCTCGAGGCGCTCATCGGCCGCGTCATCGCGGCTGTCGAAGATGAAGCGGTGGGCGTTGACGATCGCCGCCGGACCAACGTACGCGGGCTGGGCCCAGAAGGAGGGGCACGCCGTCGTGCAGGCCGCGCAGAGGATGCACTTCGTCGTATCGTCGAACCGGGCGCGCTCGGCGGCGCTCTGGATCCGCTCGCGCTCGGGCGGCGGTGAGTCGGCCACGAGGAAGGGCATCACCGAGCGGTACTTCGCGAAGAAGCCCTCCATGTCCACCACGAGGTCCTTCATGACCGGCAGGCCGGTCAGCGGGGCCACCGTGATCTTCTTCCCCAGCTGGTCCACCCGGATCTTGCAGGCGAGGCGGTTGCGGCCGTTGATGAGCATCGCGTCGGACCCGCAGATGCCGTGGCCGCACGAGCGCCGGAAGGTGAGCGTCTCGTCGATCTCGGCCTTCACGAGGATGAGGAGGGAGAGGACCCGGTCCATCGGCGCGGCCTCGACCGTGTAGCGCTCCCAGTGGGGTACGGCATCCCGCTCGGGATCGAAGCGGAGGATCCGGAGGTCAACCTGCATCGCTGCGCTCCCGGCTCAGTACGTCCGCGGCTTCGGCTCGAAGCGGGTCACGGTCACCGGCTTGTACCGGAGCGTGGGACCCGCCTCGTCGCGGAAGGCGAGGGTGTGCTTCAGCCAGCCGGCGTCGTCCCGCTCCGGGAAGTCGTCCCGGGAGTGGGCACCGCGGCTCTCGGTCCGGGCCAGCGCGGAGGTCGCCATCGCCTCGGCCGAATCGAGGAGGTAGCCGAGCTCGCGCGCCTCGAGGAGATCGGTGTTGTAGACCTTCCCGCCGTCGCGGACCCGCACCCGAGCGTATCGTTCACGAAGATCGGCCACCCCGGCGACCGCCGCCTCCATCATCGCTGCGGTCCGGAAGACGCCGACGTTGTCCATCATCAGGGTCGCCAGCTCGGCCCTGATCTCGACTGGGCTCTCACCCTCGCGCCGCGTCCGGAGCGCCTCGAGCTCCTCGCGCACCGGGACCTCGGCATCGCGGGCCACGTCGGGCATCGTCGCGGCCGCGCAGTAGGCGGCCATCGCCAGGCCGGCCCGCCGCCCGAAGACGAGGAGGTCCACGAGCGAGTTCGTCCCGAGGCGATTGGCGCCGTGGACGGAGACGCAGGCAACCTCGCCGGCGGCAAAGAGCCCCTCGACCACCGCTCCCGTCTCGTCGCGCAGGACACGGGTCTCGAGGTCGGTCGGCACGCCCCCCATCGCGTAGTGGGCCGTGGGCTGGGTGGGGACCGGATCAGTGAGCGGCTCGACGCCGAGGTAGACGCGGGCGAAGTCGGTGATGTCGGGCAGCTTTTCCTCGATCACCGCGCGCCCGAGGTGGCGGACGTCGAGGAGAACGTAGTCGCCCTTGGGCCCGGCCCCGAGCCCGGCCTTGACCTCGAGGTAGATCGCCCGGCTCACCATGTCGCGCGGGGCCAACTCCATCAGCTTCGGCGCGTAGCGACTCATGAATCGCTCGCCATCCTTGTTGAGGAGATAGCCGCCCTCGCCCCGGGCCGCTTCGGAGAGGAGGATGCCGAGCCCGTAGAGCCCCGTCGGGTGGAACTGGTAGAACTCCATGTCCTGGAGCGGGATCCCGTGTCGGTACGCGAGCGCCATCCCGTCGCCGGTGAGCGAGTGGGCGTTCGAGGTGATCCGGAACATCCGGCCGTTCCCGCCGGTGGCAAGGAGGACCGCCTTCGCCCGGAAGGTGTGGATCTCCCCGTCCGCGATCCGATAGCCGACCGCGCCGGCAGCACGACCCCCGTCGCCCCCGTCGCCACCCTCGAAGAGCAGGTCCACGACGTGGTACTCGTCGTAGAACTTCACCCCCGCCTTGATGCAGTTCTGGTAGAGCGTCTGGAGGATCATGTGGCCGGTCCGGTCTGCGGCGAAGCAGGCCCGCTTCACGGGCCCCTCCCCGAAGTTGCGGGTGTGGCCGCCGAACCGCCGCTGGTCGATCTTGCCCTCGGCCGTCCGGTTGAACGGCAGGCCCATGTGCTCGAGCTCGATGACGGTCTCGACGGCCTCGCGGGCGAGGATCTCCGCGGCGTCCTGGTCGACGAGGTAGTCGCCGCCCTTCACCGTGTCGAACATGTGCCACTCCCAGTGGTCCTCCTCGAGGTTCCCGAGCGAGGCACAGACGCCGCCCTGGGCGGCGCCGGTATGGGAGCGCGTCGGATAGAGCTTCGTGAGGACGCCGGTCGAGACGCCGGCCCGGGCAAGCTCGAGGGCGGCCCAGAGGCCGGCCCCCCCGGCCCCGATGACGATCGCGTCGTGATCGATGCGCATGGTTCCTCTACGGAGTCGGAGCGCCGAGCGTGGCCACGGCCATCGTGCCCATCGCGAAGAGGACGAGGGCCAGGACGTAGAGCCCCATCGTCAGGGCGGTGCGGACCCCGCCGCGGGTGTAGTCGCCGACGACGGTCCGGACGCCCATGAAGGCATGGAAGATCACGAACGAGAGCATGAGCCAGTCGACCGTCCGCCAGAGGAGGCTCCCCCATCGCTCGTCGATGATCCAGTCGGCCTCCTGGACCGAGACGTCGAAGACGAAGTGGGTGATCGTGAAATGGGCGAGCGCGAGCACGAAGAGCCCAAGCCCGGTGAGGCGGATCAGGTACCACGAGGCGAGCTCCCAGCCGCTCCCCGTGGGCCTCGCCCGCCCCGACCGCGTGACCCGACCGCCGGCGCTCATGCGGGGACTCCGTTCCAGATCGGGTTGAGGATGATGTACGCGCCGGGCAGGGCGATGACGAAGAAGATCACCCAGCAGGCGTACCAGAGCTGCTTGTGGTACACGGTCGTGGCCGGCCAGAAGTCCATCACGATGATCCGCAGGCCGTTCAGGGCGTGGTAGAGGAGGGCGGCCCCGATGAGCGTCTCCCCGACGCGCCCGATCGGGCTCCCGTAGAGCGCGAGAACCTCGTTGTAGAGGTCCGGGCTTGCGCCCGCGAGCCAGATGTCCAGGACGTGGAGGAGGATGAAGGCCCAGAGGGCCACGCCGGCGACGCGATGGAGCGCCCACGCGAGCATCCCCTCGCCGCCTCGGTACTGCAGGTAACGCACCGGAAAGGCCGCCTCCGTGCCGGCGTGGCGGATCCCGCCACGGTCGGCCGTTCGATCCCGGGCGGATCCGCCTCCGCGAGAGCCGCCATCACCTGGTCGCCGGCACGGTGCCCGGGGGCCCTGCCGGCATCACGCGCACGCCCGGCTCCACCGGGCGGCGCCCGCATTGTACGCGCGGGCGCACGCCGCCGACGGCGCGCCCACGGCACCCCGCGACGGCGCGCCACCGACACCCCGCTCCCGCCTCCGCAGCCGCGGTACCATCGACGGCGACCACGCCACCGGCCGAGCCCGGACCTCGCCCAGGAGCCGCCCGTGAAGATCCAGGAAGCCGACGCCAAGTCGCTGCTCGCCGCCGCGGGCCTCCCGGTCCCACCGTGGGCGGTCGCCCGCACCGCGGCCGAGGCACGTGACGCCGCCGCCCGCTTCCTCGCCGACGGCTGCGGCCGGGTCGTGATCAAGGCCCAGGTCCTCGTCGGAGGGCGCGGGAAGGCCGGGGGCGTGAAGCTCGCCGGCTCGCCGGAGGAAGCCGAGGAGGTCGCGGCTCGGATCCTCGGGATGGAGATCAAGGGGATCACCGTCCGGAAGGTCCTGGTCGGGCCCGCGGCCGTCATCGTCAACGAGTTCTATCTCGGGGCGATCCTCGACCGGGCCACCCGCCGGATCGTCGTGATGGCCTCGGCGGAGGGCGGCGTCGAGATCGAGGAGGTTGCGAAGGCGACGCCGGACGCGATCCACCGGGTCGCGGCTCACCCGCTCCTCGGCCTCCTCGACTACCAGGCCCGCGCGCTCGCCTTCTCGGTCGGGCTCGCCGGCCCGCACCTGCGCGACTTCGTGAAGATCGCGAAGGGGCTCGTGGCGACGATGCACGCCAACGACGCCGACCTCGTCGAGATCAACCCCCTCGCGATCGTCCGCGAGAGCGGCCCCGATGGCCAGGTCGAGCGACTCGCCTGTCTCGACGCGAAGATCACCCTCGACGATTCGGCACTCCCCCGCCACAAGGATCTCGAGCGTCTCCGCGATCTCGACGAGGAAGACCCGGCGGATACGGAGGCGCGCCACCACGACATCAGCTTCATCCACCTCGACGGGACGATCGGATGCATGGTCAACGGCGCCGGCCTCGCGATGACGACGATGGACCTCGTGAAGCGCGCCGGCGGCGAGCCGGCGAACTTCCTCGACATCGGCGGCGGGGCCAAGGCCGACCGCGTGGCCGCGGCCATGCGCCTGATCCTCGCCGACCCGAAGGTGGACGCGATCCTCGTCAACATCTTCGGCGGGATCACCCGCGGCGACGAGGTGGCCCGGGGGCTGATCGACGCGCGAAGCCGCCAGGAACGGGAGGTCCCGATGGTCGTCCGGATCGTCGGCACGAACGCGGACGAGGCGGGACGCCTCCTCGAAGAGGCCCGGTTCGAGACGGCCGCGACGCTCGACGAGGCGGCGACGAAGGCGGTCGCCGCATCGCGCGAGGCGGCAGGGTCCAGGGATCGAGCGGCTCGAGTTGCCGCGGCACGGAACGCCGGAGGCGCGGCATGAGCATCCTCATCGATCGCCAGACGCGGCTCGTCGTTCACGGGATCACCGGTCGCGAGGGCGAGTTCCACTCCCGCCAGATGCTCGACTACGGGACG
>JBBSAS010000044.1:0-9802 GCA_038252055.1 Candidatus Limnocylindrales bacterium | reverse complement strand
TAGCACACGAACGATTAGCCCACAAATGGTTCGTGGGCGAACTGACCGCCGCCGCGAACTGAGCGCCGCCGCGATCAAGGCCCGCCATGCGCCCAGACCCGCTCCGCCCCGCTCGACCCGCCCGGCCCCGCGCGTGGCACCGAGGCGCCCGTCGGCCCGCCGGATCTTGTCGCGCGACGGCCAAGCTGCGATACGGCTCGCCAGGTCGGCAGATGACAGGAAAGGACCAGCTCGTGCCGCGCCGGTCGGGCTCGGCACCGACAGTCAGGAGGGCGGGGGCGCTCCGTCGTCGCGCTTCGCCATCTCGTCCTGGAGGTCGGCGACTTCCTTGCGGGTCGCCTTTACGCCCCGGCCCAGCGTCTCGCCCCATTTCGGGAGGATCTTCGGGCCGCGCCAGATCAGGACGACGACGAGGATGACGACAAGGACGACGATGACATCTGCTCCCATGCGACCATGGTAGCCGACAGACTGGCCTGCGGCGGCTCATGCTTGCCGGGACCGGATCGGCTGTGGCGCGGACGGCGCCGGGAGGAGATCCTGCGATGCCCGACGGAACGCGACCCCGGCTGACGATCGGCTTCCCGCGGATGCACAAGGAGTCGGGCGAGCGTCGCGACTTCCTGCCGCCCCTTATCGGGCTGCTCACGGCCCTCGGCGCCGAGATCTACGTCGAATCGGGGATCGGCTCGGCGATGGGCTACTCGGACATGGACTTCACGGCCCTCTCGCCCGACGTCCACGTGACCGACGAGGAGACCGCCTACCGCCAGGACGTCGTCGTGGTCCTCCGTTCGCCCGACCCGTGGTTCGAGAAGCTGCGCCCGGGCACGATCCTCGTCTCGATGCTCCACTTCCCGACCCGACCCGCCCGGGTCCAGCTCCTCCACGAGCGGGGCATCGAGGCGATCGCCCTCGACATGATCACCGGCGATGACGGTCGCCGCCTCGTCGAGAACCTCCGGAGCGTCTCCTGGAACGGGGTGGGCGCGGCGTTCGCGGCGCTCGAGCGCCGCTGGCCGGCGCTCATCGAGCCGGGCCGCGACCCCGTCCGGGTCACGATCATGGGCGCGGGCCAGGTCGGCAAGCACGCCGTGGAGTTCGCCACGAAGTACGGCGACGATGCCCGCAACGAGGCCTTCATGCGCCTCGGGCTCCCCGGCGTCGAGGTCGTGACGACGGGCCGGAACCTGACCCGCGATGCCGACTACCTGCGCCGCCGGCTCGTCGTCACCGACATCCTCGTCGACGCGACCCAGCGCCACGACCCGTCGGTGCCGCTCGTGCCGAACGACTGGATCCGGCTCCTGCCGGAGCACGCGGTGATCTGCGACCTCGTCGTGGACCCCTACCTTCCCGACGCCGAGCCGCGGATCGTCCGCGGGATCGAAGGGATCCCGCAGGGGAGCCTGGACCAGTGGGAGTTCGATCCCGCGGACCCAGCGTGGGACGCCCTGCCGCCGGGCGTCCCGACGAAGGAGCGTCGGACGGTCGTCTCGTCGTACTCCTGGCCGGGCGTCCGGCCGGAGCCCTGCATGCACGTCTACGGATCGCAGCTTGCGCCGCTCCTCGAGACGCTCGTGACCGCGGGCGGGATGGACGGGATCACGCCCGACGGTCCGTTCCATGCCCGGGCGCTCTGGCGGGGCAGCCTCCGCGGCTGGCTCGCGGGCCCGTCGAGCGGGACGTCCTCGGCGGGAGCGACGCAGGCGCCCGGGGCGGCGGCGGGTTCGGGGCCGGGTCCCGACGCAGGCCCCGTCCGTCCCGGGTAGCTGTGGTCGGCACCCGCGGTGGCTCCAGAGGCGCGGTCAGGGGGCGGCGTCGGGTTCGGCGGCGGGGAAAGGGAGGCCCGCTGCACCCCGCAGCCAGCTGCGGGCATTTGCGCCGAGGTCGGGCAGGTAGTAGCCGCCCTCCTGGAGGACGACAAGCCGCGCCCCGGTGGCGGCGACACGCCGGCCGATCGCGTGATATCCGGGTGTCGTGAGGGTGAAGTCGCAGATCGGGTCGAGGCCGTACGTGTCGAGCCCGAGGCTCACGACGATGCTCCCGTCGTGGCGGTCGGCGAGCCAGTGCAGGGCCCGCTCGACCGCGACGAGGTAGGCGTCGTCGTCGGTGCCGGCCGGCAGCGGCTGGTTGAACGTTGCGCCCGCACCCGGCCCGGCCCCGGTTTCGATCGCTCGGCCGCTGAAGTACGGGTACACGCGGTCCGGATCGCCGTGCAGTGAAGCGTACGCGACGTCGGCGCGCTCCCAGAAGAGCGCCTGGGTCCCGTTGCCGTGGTGGAAGTCGAGGTCGAGGATGCCGACCCGCCCGGCGCCACGCCGCATGAGGTGCTCGACGGCGATCGCCGCGTTGTTCAGGTAGCAGTAGCCGCCGAACATCGCGCGGCCCGCGTGATGGCCGGGGGGCCGGCAGATGCCGTAGGCCACCGGCTCACCGGCGAGGATGGCGTCGGCCGCGGTGAGGGCGACGTCCACGGCGGATCGGGCCGCGGCCCAGGTCCCGGCGACGATCGCGGTTGCGGTGTCGAAGCACCAGTGGCCGACGCGGCCGCGGATCGCGGCGGGCTCAACCGGTTCTGCAAGGACCGCGGGCGGGCCGCCGGCGAGCGCGAACCCGGCGTGGCGGACGGTGTCGGGAACGAGGGGCGGGGCGTCGCTGCCCGCCGCCTCGGCCGCCGCCGCCCAGTCCGACCACGCCTCCTCGAGGTACCGGACGAGGCCCGGGTCGTGGACCGCGAGCACCGGTTCGAGGCCGTGCCCGGCCGGGGCGCCGAGATCGAACGCCGGGTCCGCGGCGAGCGCGCGACGGATCGCCTCGGCGCGCCCCGGGACCTCCCAGGCCGGCACAGACTCTCCGCTCGTGATCTCGATCCGTGGGTCGTGGCCCAGGTGGACGGGAGAGGTGATGACGCGCATGAGCGCAGGATAGGCCGCCCGATCGGCGCCGGCGCCTCGGTGCCGGGTGCCGCGGGCTCGGTGCCGGGTGCCGCGGGGTCGGTGTCCGGCACCGCGGGCTGCCGCACGCGCGCGCCCACGATGCTGCCGAATGGGATGATCTTGATATGCGCACATGAGGCATGATTGGAAGCGCACGCCACCAGACCACCCCGTTCGGGGCGCCCCGTGGCAGGGAAGGAAGGGAGCACGCGCTTCATGAGAATCCTCGATCGCAAGCATGCACTCGCGATCGCCTTCGGCCGGATCGTCGTCGGGATCATCTTCCTGTGGGCCGGCCTGGAGAAGATCCTCGGCGAGGGCCTCGGCACCTGGACCGCCGCAGGCTTCCTGAAGGGCTCCTCGGGGACCCTCGGCTGGCCGTTCGTGACGGGCGATGTGGCGGAGGGAACCGTCTTCAATCCCACCCACGACTTCTGGGTCTCGCTGGCCGGCAACAGCGCCGCGATGAGCGTCATCGACTACCTCGTCCCGCTCGGAGAGGTCGCCATCGGAATCGCCCTGGTCCTTGGCCTGCTGACCCGCTTCAGCGCCGCGATGGGCGCCCTGATGATGCTGATCTTCTTCGTCGCCGCCTGGAACTTCGCGTTCGGCATCGTGAATCAGCAACTCGCCTACGCCGTCCTCACGGCCGGGCTCGGCGTGGTCGGCGCCGGCAACTACTACGGCCTCGACGCCGTGGTCGGCAGGGGGGCTGGCCGAGGCGTTCGACGGTGGCTCCTGTCAGGCGATGTGGACGACACCTGGAAGACGACCGCCTGACCGACTGACGGTCTGACGCGCCCGGAACGCCGGGCGAACGACGCCCAGCGATCGACCTCGCCGGTCCATCCGGCGGGGTCGTTTCGTGTCACCCGCGCTCCGCCGGTGGGCGAGCCGCGAGCTCCCGCCGCCGGTCACGAGCCATTGCCGGGACCGACGTATACTCCGCCTCCCGTGGCCCGCCGAACTGCCCCGCCTGCCCGCCCCGCCGCGAGCGAGCCCGTCAGCGCGCCCGCGGGCGATCCGCTCGCTCGCTTCGCACCGCCCGTGGCGGCCTGGTTCCGCGATGCCTTCGCCGCGCCGACACCGGCCCAGGTCGGCGGCTGGGCGGCAATCGCCGCCGGCGGCCACGTCCTCCTCCACGCCCCGACGGGGAGCGGCAAGACCCTCGCCGCCTTCCTCTGGGGACTCGACCGTCTCCTCGGTGAGCCGCCCCCGCCGCGGACCGTCGCCGCCGGCGGCAGCGTCCGGATCCTCTACGTGAGCCCGCTCAAGGCCCTGACCTACGACGTCGAGCGCAACCTGCGGGCCCCGCTGGCTGGGATCGCCCTCGCCGGGCAGCGGCTGGGGGCCCCGGTGCGGCCGATCTCCGTCGCCTCGCGTACCGGCGACACGCCGTCGGAGCAACGCCGGGCCCTCGCCACGGCGCCGCCCGAGATCCTCATCACCACGCCCGAGTCGCTCTACCTCCTCCTGACCTCGGCGGCCCGGGAGACCCTGCGCGGCGTGGAGGCGGTGATCGTCGACGAGGTCCACGCGATCGCGGGGAGCAAGCGCGGCGCCCACCTCGCGCTCTCCCTCGAGCGGCTCGAGCAGCTCCGTCCCGCCGGGGCCCGGCCTCTCCAGCGGATCGGCCTCTCGGCCACCCAGCGGCCGCTCGACCTCATCGGGCGATTCCTTGCCGGCGTCGGGACCGGGCGGGCGGTGACGATCGTCGACGCCGGGGCGAAGAAGCGCCTGGATCTCCGGGTCGTCGTGCCGGTGGAGGAGATGGCCCGTCTCGGCGAGGTCCTGCCGCCCGACGACCAGCCGGGCGGCCCCGTCACGGGCGGGGAGCTGCGGTCCAGCATCTGGCCGGCGATCCATCCCCGGATCCTCGAGCTCATCCGGGCCCACCGGAGCACCCTCGTCTTCGTCAACAGCCGCCGCCTCGCGGAGCGGCTCGCCCAGCGCCTCAACGAGCTCGCGGGCGAGGACCTCGTCCGCGCTCACCACGGGTCGGTCGCCCGGGAGCAGCGAGTCGCCATCGAGGAGGCCCTCAAGGAAGGCCGGCTGCCCGCGCTCGTCGCCACGAGCTCGCTCGAACTCGGGATCGACATGGGCGCGATCGATCTCGTGATCCAGGTGGAGTCGCCGGCTTCGGTCGCCCACGGCCTCCAGCGGATCGGGCGGGCCGGCCACCGGGTCGACGAGGTGAGCAGCGGCGTCATCTTCCCGAAGTACCGCGGCGACCTCCTCGAGTGCGCCGTGGTCGCGGAGCGGATGCGCGAGGGCCTCATCGAGGCCACGACGCTGCCCCGCAACCCGCTCGACGTGCTGGCCCAGCAGATCGTGGCGATGACGGTCATGGACCGCTGGACGGTGACCGATCTCCACGCGACCGTCACCCGGGCCGCGCCGTTCGAGACGCTCACGCGCGAGGCGCTCGAGGGGGTCCTGGCGATGCTCGCCGGCGCCTACCCCTCCGACGAGTTCGCCGAGCTCAAGCCCCGCGTGGCCTGGGACCGTGTCACCGACACGGTCGAGGGCCGCCGTGACGCCCGGGTCGTGGCCGTGACCTCGGGCGGGACGATCCCCGACCGCGGTCTCTACGGCGTCTTCGTCGTTGGCGAGGCGGGCACGCCCGGCCGCCGCGTCGGCGAGCTCGACGAGGAGATGGTCTACGAGCTGCGGGCCGGGATGCACGGCGACGTGATCGTCCTCGGCGCGAGCAGCTGGCGGATCGCCGAGATCACGCCCGACCGGGTCCTCGTCGAGCCGGCTCCCGGTCAGCCGGGGAAGCTGCCCTTCTGGAAGGGCGACGCGGTGGGGCGGCCGGTCGAGCTGGGGCGCGCGGTCGGCGTGTTCACCCGGGAGGTCGAGGGAGACCTGGCGCGGGGGGCCAAAGGGCGTGCGGCGGCCCTGGCCCGGCTCGGGACGCGGCACCACCTCGATCCTCTGGCGGCGGAGAACCTGGTCGCGTACCTGGAGGACGAGCGGACGGCCGCCGGGGCCCTCCCGACCGATCGCCGGGTGGTGGTCGAGCGGTTCCGTGACGAGCTCGGCGACTGGCGGCTCGTCCTCCTGACGCCCTTCGGCGCCCGTGTCCATGCGCCCTGGGCGATGGCCGTGGAGGCGCGCCTCCGCGAGCGCCTGGGGACCGAGGTCGCCAGCCTCTGGTCTGACGACGGGATCGCGATCCGGCTCCCCGACGGCGATCTCGACGGGGTCGAGGACGACCTGTTCCCGGACGCTGAGACGGTGGAAGACCTCGTCGTCGGGGCCGTGGGCGGGAGCGCCCTCTTCGCCGCCCGCTTCCGGGAGAACGCGGCGCGGGCCCTCCTCCTGCCCCGTCGCCGTCCGGGCACCCGGACCCCGCTCTGGCAGCAGCGCCAGCGCGCGGCGGACCTCCTCGTCGTGGCGAGCCGCTACGGCAGCTTCCCGATCCTCGTCGAGACGTACCGCGAGTGCCTGGCCGACGTCTTCGACCTGCCGGCGCTCCGGGAGATCCTCGGCGGGATCGAGCGGCGCGAAGTCGCCGTCCACCGGGTCGAAACGCCGCGGGCCTCGCCGTTCGCGTCGTCGCTCCTGTTCGACTACGTCGCCGCCTACATGTATGAGGGCGACGCCCCGCTCGCCGAGCGGCGGGCCCAGGCGCTGGCCCTCGACCGCGACCTTCTCCGCGAGCTGCTCGGCCAGGAGGAGCTCCGCGAGCTGCTCGACCCGGCGGCGCTCGCCGAGACGGAGCTGGAGCGGCAGGCGTTGACCGACGAACGGATGGCCGGCTCCGTGGACCAGGTCGCCGACCTCCTCCGACGCCTCGGCGACCTCTCGGCCGACGAGGTCGCGGCCAGGGCGAGCGGCGGCCCGCTGGCTGCCGGGGAGTGGCTGGAGGCGCTGGCCGCGACGCGACGGGCGGTCGTCGTGCGGATCGCCGGCGAGGCGCGCTGGATCGCCGTGGAGGACGCAGCCCGCTACCGCGACGCGACGGGCGCCCAGCCGCCGCCGGGCACGCCGGCTGCCTTCCTCGGCGAGACGCGCGACGCGCTCGGCGGCCTCCTGGCCCGTTGGGCCCGGACGCACGGCCCGTTCGTGGGCCACGAGCCGGCGCGGCGGTGGGCCCTGCCGACGGGGATCGTCGAGGAGGCGCTGACCCGGCTCGTCGAGGCGGGCACGCTCCTGCGCGGGGAGTTCCGGCCCGGCGGCGCGGAGCGCGAGTGGTGCGACCCGGACGTGCTCCGGCAGCTGCGACGGCGCTCTCTGGCCCGGTTGCGGCGCGAGGTCGAGCCCGTGGAGCCGGCTGCCCTCGCCCGGTTCCTGCCCGCCTGGCAGGGCGTCGCGGCGGCGCCGGTGTCCGGGACCGTGGGGGAGGGCACTCCGCCGCCGCTCCGCGGGCAGGCGGCGCTCGAGCGATTGGCCGAGGTGGTGGACCAGCTCGCGGGCGTGCCGATCCCGGCCTCGGTCCTGGAGCGGGACGTGCTCCCGGCCCGTGTCCCCGGCTACCAGCCGCGCCTCCTCGACGAGCTCGGTGCCCTGGGCGAGGTCGCCTGGGTCGGGTGCGGGCCGCTCGGCCGGGACGACGGCCGGGTCGCCCTGTTCCGGCCGGGGAGAGGCGACGTCCTGCGGGCGGCGCTCGTGGCAGCCCGGGCGGGGTCGGCCGCGGGTGAGCGGCCCGCGGGCCCGCGCCACGACGCGATCCGGGACTGGCTGGACCGCCGCGGCGCCTCGTTCTACCGCGAGATCTACGTTGCGGCGGGGGGCGGCCCGGACCGCGAGGTGCTCGACGCGCTCTGGGACCTGGCCTGGGCCGGCGAGGTCACGAACGACACGTTCGCCCCCCTCCGGGCTCTCCGCTGGAAGCGGCCGGGCGGTGACCGACGACCCCGCCCGGGGCGGCTCGCGACTCTCGGCCCGCCGGAGGCCGCGGGGCGCTGGTCGTTGGTGGCGGGCGAGCCGGCGGGCGAGCCGGCTGCTCCCTCACCGACTGAGCGGCTTCACGCTCTGGCCCTCGCCCTGCTCGACCGCCACGGCGTCCTCACCCGCGAGGCGGTGCTCGGCGAGGGGGTGGAGGGCGGCTTCGCCGGGATCTACCCGGTCCTCCGGGCGCTCGAGGAGGCCGGGCGGATCCGGCGCGGCTACTTCGTCGATGGCCTCGGCGCCGCCCAGTTCGCCCTCGCGGGGGCGATCGACCGGCTCCGCGCCGTCCGCGAGGCGGATCACGGCCGGCCGCGCGTGGATCTCCTCGCGGCAGCGGACCCGGCCCAGCCATACGGGGCGGCGCTGGCGTGGCCACGGCGCGACGACCGCGACCGACGGCCGTTCCAGCGCGCGGCGGGTGCCCACGTGGCCATCGTCGACGGGTCGGCGGCGCTCTACGTCGAGCGCGGCGGCAAAGGACTCTCCACGTTCCCCGTCGGGGATGACCCCGAGGTCGCGGCGCTGGCCCTTGCCGCGCTCGGGAGCCTCCTCGGGGAGGGCCGCCTGCGGGAGCTCGTCGTCGCCCGGGTCGACGGCGAGCCGGTGGGGCCGGACCACCCATGGCGACCACGGCTGCTCGAGGCCGGCTTCGTGCCCGGCTACCGGGGCCTCGTGCTCCGGCCGCGGCGGTAGGGACAAGGACGGCCGCGCCGATGCCCGAGGGCGACACGCTCCACCGAACCGCCGCCGGGCTGCGGCCGCATCTCTCCGGCCGGACGGTCACCGCGGCGCGAGCCCGGGTGCCGGGGCCTCGCGTGGAGCTGGTCGTCGGTGCCACGGTCACCGCCGTGGAGGCGGCCGGTAAGAACCTCCTGGTTCGCTTCTCGAACGGCCTCGAGCTGCGGACCCACCTGCGGATGCACGGCTCCTGGCACCGCTATCGGCCGGGCGAGGCATGGCGGCGACCGGCGATCCGCGCCGTCCTGGTGCTCGAGGTCCCGGGCTCCGTGGTCGTCTGCTTCGACGCCCCGGTCGTCGAGCTCCTCGAGACGCGGGCCCAGGGGCTCCACCCGCCACTTGCCGCGCTCGGTCCCGACGCGACCGCCGACGCCTTCGACCGGGCTGAGGCGATCCGGCGGCTGGGCGAGCCCGTTCGCGCCGGCCGGTCCATCGCCGAGGCGCTCCTGGACCAGCGGGCCCTGGCCGGGATCGGCAACGTCTACAAGAGCGAGGTGCTCTACATCGAGCGCGTGGACCCGCTCGCCCTGGCCGGCATGCTGGACGAGGCGACGCTCGGCTGCCTCGTGGACCGGGCCCGGGCCCTGCTGCTCGCGAACCGCGGGTCGGCCGTCCGCGTGACCACCGGCCCGGCGGGCGGGGGAGCGTCGCCTGCCGCGACACGCGGTGCTGGACCGGCCGTGCGGACGGCGCGCCACTGGGTCTACGGGCGGGCGGGACGGCCCTGCCGTCGCTGCGGGACGCTCGTCCAGTCACGGCGCCACGGCGAGCTGCCTCGGACCACGTACTGGTGCCCGCGCTGCCAGCCGGCGGCCGGTGGTGTCGGGTCGCCGGCGATCGGAACGGAGGAACTTCGATGAGCGATCGAACCGTCGACGTCCGCTGCGGCCGGGCCGGCGATGGCTGGCTCTGCCTCGTGCGCGTGCGGGAGGGCGCCTTCGCGACCGAGCACCAGGTGACGATCGCCCCCGGCGACCTGGAGCGGATCCTGCCGGGCGCGGCCGATCCCGAGCCGGTCGTCCGGGCCGCTTTCGCGTTCCTCCTCGAGCGGGAGCCGGCATCCTCGATCCTCCGCTCCTTCGACCTGCCGATCATCGGGCGCTACTTCCCGGGCTGGGAGGACGACGTTCAGGCCAGGTTGGAGGCGGGATCGGGGCGGTAAGGCCTCGCCGACGGGGTTGGCGTGGCTGCGCGGCTGCGCGGTGCCCGTGCGGCCGCTCAGGGCGTGG
>JBBSAS010000043.1:0-9841 GCA_038252055.1 Candidatus Limnocylindrales bacterium | reverse complement strand
GCGTCGAGCTCGACGAGGCCGAGGCCGCCTCGTGGATGGCCGCCCTCGAGGCCGAGTCCGAGGGCGGGGACGTTGTCGTGGACGTGGACAGCGGCATCTACGGCCACCGCGTCTCGATGCTCGACTTCACGACCCGCGACCTAGCCCGCTTCCGAGCCATCGGCGAGATCGTCGGGTTCCCCGACCGACCACCGGTTGTGCGCACGGCCCTGGCCCTTTCCGGCTCGGCGGCGCAGGGCAAGGTGCAGTCGTTCCCCGGCGACTGCGACTACTTCGAACGGGTCCACATCGCGGCGCCTACCCGCGCGGGGGCCTGCGTGATCCTTGCCGACGTCATCCGCGAGAAGGCGCTCGCGACGCGCGTCGGCCCCACGTTCCGCCTCTGGGAGGTGAAGTTCGGCAGCTACCCGTTCGATGCCGAGCGGGACGGTCGGGCGGTGCGGGCCGGGAGCCCGATCTCCTGGACCGCCGACGAGGTGGCCGCCGGGCAGATCGAGGTCGTCCGCGAGGGACGACCCGAGCCGCTCAGCTGGGAACAGGCGGCGGCGGACCCGGGCTGGTGCAAGCTCGACTGGATCGTGGCGGACCCAGCGCGGCGCGCGCTCGCCAACGCGAGCAACATGCTCGACGTCACCTGGGAGGCGCCCGACGGCGCGATCGTCGCCCTCGACGGCTTCATCGACCCGTACTTCCAGGAGGTCTATCTCGAAGCGGAGTCACTCCCGCTCTTCTCCCGGCTGATCGAGGAGCTCTCGTCCGACGCGGTGGACGACTACGTCGACCAGCTGGAGCACGAGGTCGTCAAGTACACCGGGACGGACCCGAACTACGGCAAGGCCGCCCGGCGGATGTACAACATCTTCCGGCTGACCGGCCGGTATGCCGAGGCGGCCTACCTGCGCGAGCTGTTCGACGAGCCGGCCACAGCCCTCTACCAGGTCGCCGCCCTCGTCCGGACGCTCGACGAGGCCGACCGGCCGGGCGCCGAGTTCGATTACGAGATGCTGGTCCGTCAGACCGACGACCTCATCATGTCGGCGATCTCCGCCCTCGGCGGCCGGTCCGAGGCCGAGATGGTCCGCCACCTCCTCGGGGTCCGCTCGAACCTGCGGGGACGCCGCGGCGCCGCGGACCGCACGGCCGGGGTCGACGAGGTGAAGACCGGGGCCCTTCGCGCGGTCAACGAGTACTTCGAGCGCCGGTTGATGGCGGTCCCCTCGATCGCCGCGTACCTCGCCGCGCTCACGGCGCCCGCCTGATGGACCAGGAAGGGACCCGGCGGTTCGAAGCTCGGGTGCTCCGCGCCTTCATCGTCGACGGGACGTTGAGGTCGATCCCCGCGCGGGACCGGAAGAAGCTCGTGATCCTCCGATTCCTCCTCGGCCGCTGCTTTCCCGAGGACCGTGACTACCCCGAGCGCGAGGTGAACGGGCTTCTCGCGGCCTGGCACCCGGACGTCGCCTCACTTCGTCGTGAGCTCGTCGACAAGGGGCTCATGACTCGGGCCGGCGGGGTCTACCGGCGAGCCTGACCGGGCGCCGGTGGGAAGGCCGCGCAGACGGCAGCATCGGCTCGTCCGATCCTGGTCCGGCGCAGCGGGCGCCGCGGCACCCCTCAGACCTTGGCGGCCACCGGGCGCCGGGATCGTGTGGGTGCGGCAACGCCGAGGCGACCGAGCGCCTCGGTGGCATGCCGCTTCGTTTCGTCGCCCGACTTCGCGATCAGCCCCCGCAGGGCCGCCACGGCGGGTCGTCGGGCATCCTCGTGGCGGCGGGCGAGCACCTCCAGCCAGGCGGTTACGGCCGGGCCGAGGTCGGGGTTGGACTTGGCCAGCTCGGCGAGGGGGCCGATGGCCTCCACGCCGTGCGAGAGGATCGGCTCCCGGAGCTCGATCCGGTCCGCGGGCGCGGATTCGGCGAGGTCCGAGAGCAGCGTTGTCAGTGATTTCGCCATGTTCGCCTCCGGATCCGGATCCGCGAGTCGTGAGGCCCGCGAACGGGCCTCACGTGCGATCGTTGCCCTCGGGCGCGGGGGAGAAGTGCCGTCCGCGTCGCGGGAGGTGGATCCTCAGACTGCGCGGACCCGCGTCGCGCGCGGCCCCTTCGGGCTCTGCTCGACTTCGAACTCGACGCGCTCGCCGCCGACCAGCCGGTCGAAGTCGAGGGATGCCTCGACGCCGCTGCGGTGGAAGAAGTACTCCTTGGCGTCCTCGGCGACGATAAACCCGAAACCGCGATCGGCGACGACCTTCTTGATGGTGCCGGTGGCCACGTTGACCTCCATGTCCCTTCCCGAACTGGGATGGCAGAACGCACGGTCTGTTCGAGAAGGTTGGTCGACCACGCGGAGCATTGCCGCACCGGTGCGGCAGCGGAATCCTAGCACATCGCCCGGTTCGGACACCCGGCCCGACGGCCGACGGCGGAGGAATGGTCCCCGAGGATGGGCCGAACGGCCCTTCGGCGCGGGAGGCCCCGGACGGCACCCTATCCCGTGCGCGCGCCGGCGAACCCCCCTCCCCGGCGCGCCACCTGCAGCGCCCTCGGCCCCTCCCCCACCCTGGCCGGGGGTGCTGCGATTCTCACACCGGGTGCATGCGGCAACGGAGACGGCACGCCGCGCATCGGGGACGGCACGCCGGACATCACCGGATCCCCGGTCAGGAACGTCCGCCAAGGAACTCGACGAGAAACGCCGCGGCGGCGACGGCCGCCCGGAACCGCCCGTGGGCACCGTGCTGGAAGAGCCGAAGCTCGAATACCTGCACCCGCCCGGCACGCGGCTCCGCCACGGCCACCCGCAGGTGCGTCTGCGATCCGTCGGCGTCGGCGACGAGCGCGAGCCCGACCTCGGCGGCCGCTTCCCGGGCGACCTGCGCGGCCTCCCCCTCCACCGGCCAGGTCGCCACGGCGGGGCGCGCCGTCGCGCCCATCGCGACCTCGCGCACGAGCGCCGGCACGTCGGCGAGAAGCGCACCCAGCGTGCCCCTCGTGCCGGCCTCGACGATCGCGAGTCGGACCCCGGCCGTTTCCGCCGCGCGTCCCACGAGGTCGGCCCAGGTCGTCTCGCCCTCGGCCATCACGAACCCGGCAAGCGTCGAGCGGACCCGATCGGTCGCCGCGTCGAGGACCTCGGCTGCGGATCGCGTGACGTGGCTCACGGGATCGACCTCGTCCACCGCGGAGATCCGGACGTCGAGCCAGTCGGCCCGGGCGTACGTGGCAACGACGGGGTTCGCGGCCCGGAGCATCGCCTCCCCGAGCCGCTCGGCGACGTGCGATTCCCCGATGCCGTAGGTGCGCAGCGTCCGCACCACCCGCCCGTCGCCGAGGCCCCGTTCCTGGAGGCGCGGCAGGACCCAGTCGCGCCACATCGGCCGGAGCTCGCGCGGCGGGCCCGGCAGGAGGACCGCGACGCCCCCGTCGGGCCGGTCCACCCACCAGCCGGGCGCGGTGCCGTTCGGGTTCGGGATCGACGTTGCGGAGGGGATCAGCCAGGCCTGCTTCAGGTTGATCTCGGGCAGGGCCATCCCGCGCCGGTCGAAGAGCGCCCGGAGCCAGGCCTCGAGCTCCGGGTCCACGGCCGGCGACTCCCCGACGACGGCGGCGATCGCCTCGCGCGTCAGGTCGTCGGGCGTGGGGCCGAGGCCGCCGGTCGTCACGACGAGGTCCACGGTCGCGAACGCATCGCGGAGGTGCCCGGTCACGAGGGCGAGGTCGTCGGGGAGGGCGGCAATCCGGCGCACCGCGACGCCCTGGACGGCGAGCGAGCGGGCGAGCTCCCCCCCGTTCGTATCCTGCGTCTCGCCCGCGGTCAGCTCGCTGCCCACGGCGACGACCTCCGCCGTTCGGAGGTCCCGACGGCCGGCACCGACGGGACGGGTGGGCTGTCGCTTCGTCATCGATCCCGCGGACCCGGCGCAGCCAGGTCGCGAACCGCCCGTTCCCACGCGACGGGATCCGCGAGCGGGGCGAGGCGCGCGACCGCGAACTCGACCTGGGCGGTGCAGCGGTCGCGCCAGATGCCGCTCTCGATGAAGGCGCGGTGCTCGGCCTCCGAGCGAATCCCCATCCCGAGGAGATCACGGCAGGCCACGGCTCCGTGCGCGGCGGCGAAGGCGTCCATGAGGCCGGCGATGATCCCGCGCGCGACGCCTTTCGCCTCGCGGTGGTCGGCGATGCGGCGCTCCGCGAGGAGGCCGACGGCCATCGCGGCCCCCGTGATCGCCCCGCAGACGCCGCCACTGTTCGCGACCCCGCCGTTGAGCGCCATCGCCGCCGACGAGTCCGTGCTGTCCGGCAGGCCGTACGCCTCCTTGAGCACGACGAAGGCCGTCTCCGCGCAGCCGTAGAGGTTCCGATCGTCGAGGAAGAGATCGCGCGCCCGCACGGCCGCCGCCTGCTCGTCCATGGCTCCTCCTCTTCCGCTCGCCATTCGCCATTCGCCACTCGCCGGCCACGGGTCGCATGTGGCACACCCGGACGGCGACACCCGGACGGCGCCTCGTTGACCCGCGGCGCGGTGCGGGCGTATGCTCGATAATCGATGATACGCGAAGATGTGGGCAATCCGCGCCGCGGGATCCGGGAGGAGACAGCATGAGCCAGCTCGACGTGTTCAGCCTGCAGGGCCGCGTGGCCCTCGTCCCCGGCGGAGGCGGTGCCATCGGCTCCGCGATCGCCACCGCGCTGGCTGGTGCCGGGGCGAAGGTCGCCGTCGTGGACGTGACGGAGGAGCGGGCTGAGGCCGCCGCCGCGAAGATCCGCGAGACAGGGGCCGAGATCCTCGCCCTCGGTGCGGACGTCACGCAGGAAGCGGAGTGCGCGCGGATCGTGGCCTCCACCGTCGAGAAGCTCGGCCGTCTCGACATCGTCGTGAACTGCGTCGGCGGCGGCGCCGGCAAGGTCCTCTTCGACGCCGAGGAGTACCCGCGGGACGCGTGGGACTGGATCTACGAGATCAACGTCCGGAGCACGCTCCTCGCGAGCCAGGCCGCGGCGAAGGCGATGATCGCCGCCGGCCACGGCGGGCGGGTGATCAACATCTCGTCGGTCCGGGCGTCGCTCGGGATCAACGCCGGCTATTCGGCGTACGTGGCGGCGAAGGGCGCGATCAGCTCCCTGACCCGCCAGTGGGCCACCGAGTGGGCGAAGCACGGCATCACGGTCAACGCGATCGCCCCGACGTTCGTGGACACCCCCCAGGTGGCGATGCTCCTCGACGACCCCTCGTTCAAGGCCGGCATCGTGAGCCGCATCCCGCTCGGCCGCGTCGGCGGGACCGACGACCTGACCGGGGCGGTCCTCTTCTTCGCGTCGGACGCATCGTCGTTCGTGACGGGCCAGATCCTCGGGATCGACGGCGGCCTGACCGCGACCCAGTAGCCCAGGACAGGAGCCCCCGCGATGGAGATGGAACAGGTCACCCCGAACATCTACACGACCACGAAGCTGCGCGGCTGCAACCCGAGCTTCGTGATCACCTCCGACGGTGTCGTCGTGATCGACACGCCGCAGCTGCCGACGAAAGCGGTCGCGATGCGCGCGCTCGCCGAGGCGCACGGCCCGATCCGCTACCTCATCAACACGGAGCACCACGTCGACCACATCTTCGGCAACTACTTCTTCAAGGGCGCCGGAACGGTCGTCAACCACCAGGGCGTCTACGACCGCTTCATGGTCGTCTACCCCGAGCTCGATCCGTTCGCCTACGCCTACGAGTCGGTGCCGGGCGAGACGGCGAAGGGCACCGATCTCGACGATCCCGAGGGCCTGGCCCTCTGGCCCGACCGCGACGAGTACTACCGCGACCCCAACAAGGGCACGATCGTCTTCACCGGCGACCTCACCCTGCAGGTGGGCGATCACACGTTCAACCTGCTCCACACGCCCGGGCACACGCCCGGGCAGCTGGCGGTCCATGTCCCCGAGGAGCGGGTCGTCTTCACCGGCGACACGATCTTCAGCGGCTGCCAGACCTGGCTCATGACCTCCGACGTGGAGCAGTGGCTGGCGGCGCTCGATCGGATCCGGACGCTCGACGTCGACACGATCGTCCCCGGCCATGGCCCGGTCGTCCCAAAGGCGTACCTCGACGTCCAGCGCTCCCACCTCATGGAGTGGAAGACCGCGGTCGCGACGGCGATCGCCAACGGCTGGAGTCGCGACGAGACGGTCGAGCGGGTGAACTTCAAGGACCGCTTCGGGCCGGTGGACGTCGGCCAGGGCTACATGCTCGACTACATCCAGCACCTCAACGCCGGGACGCTCTACGACAAGCTCAGCGGGGCGATTCCGGGGGCCTGAACCCCTCCGCCTCCCCGACCCGCCCGAGGGAGCTGCACCGGCCTCCGCTCCGTCGTCGCGCTGCGCGCCGACCTCGCCCGTCCCATGCCAGGAGATCCGCCATGCCCGCCACCATGCAGGCCCTCGTCGTCCGCGAGCCGCGCGTCCTCGAGATCCAGGATGTCCCCGTCCCGGAGCCAGGCCCGAACGAGGTCCTCGCCCGGGTCCGGGCCGTCTCGATCTGCGGGACTGACGCCCACCTGATCCGGGGCGACTACCCCGGCTTCTGGCCGCCGGCGTTCCCGTTCATCCCCGGCCACGAGTGGGCCGGGGAGATCGCGGCGCTCGGGCCGGGAGCGGACCGATTCGGCTGGGCGGTCGGCGACCGGGTCGCCGGCACCTCGCACGATGCCTGCGGCGTCTGCCGCGAATGTGTCGAGGGCCGCTACAACCTCTGCGAGAACTACGGCCGGCCCGGGCTCCACAAGCAGTACGGCCACAGCGTCCAGGGAGCAGATGCGGAGTACGTCGTCCAGGGTGTGAAGACGATCTTTGCCCTGCCGGACAGCCTCTCGTTCGAGGATGGTGCCGTGATCGATCCCGCCTCGATCGCCCTCCACGTCGCGAACCGGGGCAACGTGGCCCCCGGTGACACGGTCGCGATCACGGGAGCCGGGGCCGTGGGCCTCCTCGCGGGGGACGCGGCTCGGATCCGCGGCGCGGGGCGGGTCATCGTGGTCGGGCGCGGCTATCGCCTCGCGAAGGCCGCGGCGATGGGCTTCGAGACCGTCAACACGGCGGCGGGCGACCCGGTCGGGGCGCTGCGGACGATGACGGGCGGCCTCGGGGCCGACGTTGTCCTCGAGTGCGCCGGCGCGCCCGAGACGGTCGAATGGGGCCTCGAGATGCTCCGTCGGGGCGGACGGTGCGCGGCCGTGGGCATCCCCACCGTCGGGGTGGAGATCGCGATGCAGCGGTTGGTCCTCGACGAGCTCGAGCTTGTCGGCTCCCGGGCATCGGCCGGTGAGATGCGCCGGGTGATGCCGCTCGTCGAGCAGGGTCGGATGCGCGTGCGGGAACTCGTGACGCACCGCTTCGCGCTGGCCGATTACGCGGAGGCGCTGGCCACGTTCAATGACCGCGCGAGCGGGGCGATCAAGATCATCGTCACGCCCTGACCCGGTCCCACGCGGCCGCCGGCCTGCCTGGCGCGGGCCGCGGCGTCTCGTCAGGCGCGCCCGGCTGCCACCTCGTCGGCCCGGTTGCGGCCGGCGAGGAGGATCAGGTCCTCGTGCAGCTCGAACCAGATCCCGTGGTAGCTGTCCACGCGCGGTGAGGCCACGTAGCGGCCGTCACCGCCGCGCGCCGCCGCCGCCGCTCGCTCGAGGCGGGCGCCGTAGGTCTGCAGGCGCGGAAGCCCCGTGACGAGCGGCGCGAGCCACGCCGCCGCTTCCCGGTGCAGGCCATCAAGCCGGGCCAGGACCGAAGCGTCGTAGTCCGCGTCCGTGTGGTCGTTGAAGGTCTGGGCGCCGTCAACCTCGCGCATCTGCCAGGCGGTGACCGTCTCCTTCATCTCGTGGTCGAGGACGAGAAAGGCATCGAGCGCCACGAGGGCCCGATCGGCGCCCCAGTGATCGCGATCGGCGGCGATCTTCTCCGTCCCGACGGCCTTGCCGTCGGCGGTGAGCCGGAATGAATCCGAGGTGAGCTCCGCCAGGCCGTCGGCGGTCAGACGGTGGAGGACCGCGCTCGCTTCGTCCGGGCTGCAGGACAGTGCGTCGGCGATCCCCCACGAGGTGCAGTACCCCTTGATCGCGAGGGCCCGGATCATGTCGGCGGCGGTCACGGACCCCGCGGCCGGGGGCTCTGGGCTCGCCGCGGCGGGCGACGGAGCCTCGCCCGTGGAAGGTGCGCTCGCCGGGGGCGCCGGCGACGCCTCGGGCTCGCCGACCGGGATTCCCAGCTCGCGTGCCCAGCCCAGGAGCGTCGCCGCCTCGGGCACCACCTCGGCGCCGCCGGCCACCGCCCCGGCGAACACCTCGCCCGTCATGCCGTCGATGGTGATGATCTCGCCGAGGGCCAGGGTGCGGTCGCCGATCACGATCCCTGCCGCGCCGACCTGGACAGTCCCCGCACCCACGACGGCGGGGATCCCCCAACCCCGCGCGACCACCGCGGCGTGGCTGGCCAGCCCGCCCGTGGCGGTCAGGATCCCGGCGGCCGCGGCCATTCCATGCACGTCATCGGGCGACGTCTCCGCCCGGACGAGGACCACCGTCCGGCCGGCCGCGGCCGCCTCGACGGCGGCTTCGGGCGTCGTGACGATCTCGCCTGTGGCCAGGCCCGGCGACGCCCCCAGGCCGGCCGCCAGGGCGATCGCCTCGCGCCCGCGGTCGTTGGCACGCGTCGGCGGGTCGGCGAGGAGGGACGCGACACGGCGCACGGCGTCGGCCCGGCTGACCGGGAAGTCGGGGTCCTCGGCCATGTCGACCGCGATCCGGAGCGCCGCCTGGGGGCTTCGCTTCCCGACCCGACACTGGAGCATCCACAGCTTCCCGTGCTCGATCGTGAACTCGATGTCGCAGAGGTCCGCGTGGTGCCGCTCCAGGCTCGCGGCGTACTCGCGGAGCTCACGGCCGACGGCGGGGATCCGTTGGTCGAGGACCGAGATGGTCTCGGTCTGGTGGGTGCCGGCGACGACGTCCTCGCCCTGGGCGTTGAACATGACGTCGCCGTAGAGGACGTTCTCGCCGGTGGCCGGATTGCGGGTGAAGAGGACGCCGGTCCCGGAATCGAGGCTGCGATTGCCGAAGACCATGGCCTGGACCGTGACGGCGGTACCGAGGTCGTGCGGGATCCGCTCACGCTCGCGATACGTGCGGGCACGATCGCTGTTCCAGGAGCGGAAGACCGCCTCGATCGCGGCCCGCAGCTGCGTCCACGGGTCGTCGGGAACCGTCTCGACGGCGACGATGTCCCGGAACATCGCCTCGAACCGCTTCCGGCAGTTGGCGGCGAACTTCGGGCTGTCTGCGGAGGCGGCGAGGCCGGCCGTCGTGGCGTCGTTGAGGCCGAGGTTGAGGATGGTGTCCATCATCCCCGGCATCGAGACCGGGGCACCCGAACGGACGCTCACGAGGAGAGGCTTCGCCGGGTCACCGAACCCCTGGCCTAGGAGCTCCTCCATGCGGGCCATGTGCTCGCGCAGCTCGGCGTCCAGGCCGGCGGGCCAGCCGTGGGCCAGGTATTCGTTGCAGGCGGCGGTCGTGATCGTGAAGGCCGGCGGGACCGGCAGCCCGAGTTCGGCGGCCATCAAGGTGAGGTTGGCGGCCTTGCCGCCGATCAGCTGCTTGACCTCGGCGAAGGTCAGCCCGTCATGGCGGTGGTCACAATCGAACACGTGGATCACAGAACGGATCTCCTCGATCGCCATGGGTCGGACCGCGCGGCGCGGCTGCCCGTCAGGGCTTGACGATGATCTTGATCGCCCCGCTGGAGGGGTCGTTGAAGGTCGCGAGGGCCTTCTCGAAGTCGACGAGGTCGAACGTGTGGCTCAT
>JBBSAS010000042.1:0-9897 GCA_038252055.1 Candidatus Limnocylindrales bacterium | reverse complement strand
TCCCCGGCGGGGTCGTCGCCATCGGTGCCGAGCGGGATCACGTCCACCCGGTCCATCCGCCCCCGGACCCGGTCGCCGTCGAGGGTGAAGACAAACTCGCGCTCGACGTAGGCCGGGATCACCGCGCCGGGGACCAGCTGGTCCGCGCGGAACCGGCGCAGGGCCGCGCGCCCCGCCTCGAGGCGTGCCTCCTCGTGCTCGCGGGAGACGAACCCCTCGTTCCGCCAGGCGGCCTCGAACGCGGCGAGGAGCGCCTCCTCGGACAGGACCTCGCCGCGGGCGTGGCGCCGGTGGAACTCCTGGACTGCCTGGTGGAGGGCCGAGCCGTAGACGAGGGCATGGTGCGGCGCCACCGGGACGCGCATGACGTGGACGTACTTGTACTTGAGCGGGCAGGCGAGATAGTCGTCCACCTGGTAGAAGCTCAGGACGAGCGGCTCGCGGCGGTCGGGCGCCTGACGAGCATCGGCTGCGGGGCGACCGCTGGATCCTTGGCGGCCGGTGGACCCGACTCCCGTGGCAATGGGCTCGTCCGGTGGCGCCGCTCCGAGCGCGGCGATCCGCTCGGCCGGGCTCGTCGCCCGCGTCGCCGGGCTGCTCCCGGCCGGCAGGTCGAGCGCCTCGAGGACGAACGGCGAGACGCGCCGCGTCCGCTTGCCCCCGTAGTCGAGGGCATGGGAGAGGACGAGCTCGTCGCGGGCCCGGGTCATCCCCACGTAGAAGAGGCGTCGCTCCTCCTGGACGTGGGCGTCGCCGGCGGGAAAGACGCCCCGCAGGAGCGCGTCGGGAACGGCCAGCTGCTCGCGTCGGCCCCGGGCCGGGAAGCGCCCGTCCACGAGCCCCACGAGGTGGACCACCGGCCACTCGAGGCCCTTCGCCTTGTGGACCGTGACGACGGAGACGGCGTCGGCGTCGGGATCCAGGTCGGCGGTCGCCGGGTCGTCCCCGGCCTCGATGAGGGTCCCGAGGTGTGGCCCGAGGAAGACCGCCCGGTCGTCGGCGAGCACGTCCGACTGGGCCCGGACGATCTCGAAGAAGCGGGCCGTGTTCGCGAGCGCTTCGTCGGCGGCGACTGAATCCGCCTTCATCAGCCTCTCGAGTGAACCAGATGACCGCAGGAAGTCGTATAGGAGTTCGCCAGCCGGGCGCCGGTGGCCGAGCTCGATGTAGCGATGCAGGTCGGCGACGAGCCGCGCCAGCGACGTCCGGGTTTCGGGACGAAGGCGGAGGAGGCCCGGCTGGCCATCCATCTCGACGAGCGTCTCCCACAGGGAGCGGTTCGTCCGCCGCGCTCGGCTCGCGAGGGCCGAGAGGTCCTCACCGTCGAGGGCGTAGATCTCGGACGCGGCCAGGGCGTAGACGTCCACCGAGCTGGCCGGCTCCCCGACGACCCGCAGGAACGCGAGGAGGAGCCGGATCTCCGGCCGGCCGTAGAGCCCCGAGGCGCCGGAGAAGCGCCACGGGATCCCGGCCAGGTTGAGCGAGCGGAGCACGGGGTCCGCGTCGGCATTCGCCCGCACGAGGATCGCGTGATCGCGGGGCGCCCCACCGGCGGCGATCCGAGCGGCGATCTCGGCGGCGACCGCGTCCGCCTCCTCCGAGCCGGTCCCGAAGACCTGGTGGCGGACCGGCACCGGCGCCGGGCCGTCCCGCCGCACGGCGATGAGCCGCTTCGTGATCCCCTGCTGGACCTCGAGGCGATCCGGATCGTTGAAGCGGACGAGGCGGTAGGCGGCGTCGAGGATCGGCGCGCGGGAGCGGTAGTTGCGCCGCAGGACGATCGTGCGGGCCCGCCGGAACCGCTCGAGGAAGTCCACGATCGCGCCCGTGGCGGCGCCCCGGAACCGGTAGATCGACTGGTCGTCGTCGCCCACCGCCATGACGTTCCGATGCCCTTCCGAGAGGAGGGCGACGAGCTCCACCTGGGCCCGGTTGACGTCCTGGAACTCGTCCACGAGGACGTACCGGAAGCGGGCCTGGATCTCCGCCCGGGCAGCCGGATGCTCGCGGAGCAGCCGGAGCGCCAGGGCGACCTGGTCGCCGAAGTCGATCGCGCCGGCCTCGCCGAGCAGCTCCTGGTAGCGGCTGTACGCGCCGGCCAGCTCCGCCTGGCGACTGGCGGTCTCCCGCAGAGCGGCCGCGTCCGGCCCGTCGGCGGTCTCGGCGTCGACGGCGAGGCCCTCCGCGTGCGCGAGGTAGGCCGCCGGCGAGATGTCCTCGTCCTTGAGGCGGGAGAAGAGGGTCGCGAGCGCGTCGAGGAAGCGGGTCGGGTTGCCGAGTGGCCGGTATTCCTCGAGGTCGAAGCGGAAGAGGCGCTCGGCGAGGAAGATCACGGTCTCCGGGCGGGAGAGGACCCGAAGGTCGGTCGGGAGGCCGAGCTCGAGGGCATGCTCCCGGATGATCCGGTCGCCGAAGGCGTGGAAGGTCGAGATGACGGTGTCCGTGTAGCCATACGGGACGAGCTGGTCCACCCGGACCTGCATCTCCTCGGCGGCCTTGTCGGTGAAGGTGAGGGCGAGAATCTCAGCGGGTCGGGCCCGCTTCGTGCCGATGAGCCACGCCACGCGCCGGGTCACGACCTGGGTCTTGCCGGTCCCGGCGCCAGCCACCACGAGGAGCGGCCCCGTGTCGTGGGTCACGGCGCGTCGCTGGGCGGGGTTCAGGCCGGCAAGGAGCGCCTCGACACCGGTGAGCGTGGCCGCCCCGACGAGCCCGGATGCGCGAGTGGACCCCGGCTCTTCGCGGTCGGCCCCGGCGCCCGGCCGGCGATCGATCGCGCTGCCGGTCTCGCGCGGTTCGGGAGCCGTGACCTCGTCGAACCAGACCGGGATCTGCTCGAGCGGTGGCAGCTCACCCCGGCCCGGGCGGCCTCGACCTGGACGCCGGTTGCCTGCGCGCGCCACGGATCCCGGTTCCGGTCAGCGCCCGCGGGCGCGGGACGCCGCGAACCGGAGCGCCTCGTCCTCCTCCGGGGAGAGCGGGCCATCGGCCGCGCCGTCGCGCAGGGCCCGGCCGTAGAGACGCGTCTGGTTCCGCGCGTGAAGACTGCTGACGATCACGCCGTCGCCGCGCGGGTCCACGAGGGCAAGCGCGAAGCTCTGGTTGCCCCCTGTGTCCTCGAAGGTGTTGAAGCGCACGAACCCGACCCCCTGGACCGAGCGGCCGGCCTGGGCGTCGAGGGCAGCGATCCGCCCCTCGAGCGCATCCTGGCGGCCGCCCACGGCGACGACGCTCGCGAGGTGCGCGTCGAGGACGCCGGCGAGGTCGCGGCCATCCTCGCCCCGCGTCAGGTCGTGGAGCCGCGCCTCGAGCCGTCGCGCCCGACGGGCCACCACGACGAGGCCGATGGCAAGGGCCGCCGTCGCGAGGGCGAGGATCAGGACGATGACGGCGGCGTTGTCGGTGACGAGCGCGTTGAGGTCGCTCACGGGTCCTCCACTGGGGTGGCTTCGAGTCTAGCAGGGGGCGATCACCGGCCACGCACCGGCTCGATGGCGTATCCTTCCGCGCGGCGGGCGGATGCGCCCCCACGGATCCGACACCCCCACGAGGAGATCCCGACCCGATGGCGAAGCGGCAGCGCGGCGGCACTCGACCCGGCCAGCGCGCGCCCCTCCCGCGCGGCGCGCACCCGGCCCCGGCCCCGACGCCCGCGACGGCGCCGAAGCCCGCGACGGCGCCGCGCCCGAGCGGCAGCCTGAGCGAGGACGAGCTCGAGCGAGCGGCCGTCCTCGAGGCCCAGATCGTCGAGGAGGAACGCGTCGCCGCCGCGTCGATGACGCGCGGCCGCGATCGTCGTCGGCCCGGGTCGGCCGGCGCTCCCGGCGGGCGGCCCCGGACCGTGGGGACGCTCGCGGCGCTCGCCGACGCCGAGCTCGTCTATGTCGTCCGCGACCTCCGCAGGATCGCCCTCGTCTTCGCGATGATCTTCGGGCTCCTCCTCGCAAGCTGGCTCCTCATCATCGTCGTCGGCGTCGGCGGCTGAGCGACCGCCCGCCCTCGCCATGGCCGCGGGTTCCGTTGAGGTGGCCCGGATCCGCACTACAGGCCGCTCGCGACTGCTACCTCTCGCGTTCATCGCCATCCTCGCGGCCGCCTGCGGTCTGCTCGGCCTGGACAACCCGCGGCCGGACGATCCAAACGCCCGACAGCCGATCCCTCCCAGCGGCGCAGCCCGCTGGTCGCTCATCTCGTGGGACCGGGTCACCGTCGAGCTCCTGCCCAGGATCTCGGACGAGCAGCTTGACCGCGCCGCGGCTGTGACGGCGGGGCCGGGGGGATTTGTCGCGGTCGGCAGCAACGACGACGTGTTCCACTACGTCGGGCGGATCTGGCGGTCTCCCGACGGGCGCGCGTGGAGCCTCGTGGAGATGCCGATGCTCGACGGGCTCGAGCTCGTGGACGTCGCGGCCTCGAACTCGACCTACGTCGCGATCGGGACGGACAGCAGCTCGCCGAACGATCCGGTGACGGAGATCCTCGCCTCGCCGGACGGCCGCGACTGGACCGGCGTCGAGACGGTCGAGGGCGCCTGGGCAGCCACGGTGGCGGCCGGCCCGCTCGGCTTCGCCGTGAGCCTCCAGGTCGGCGACACGACGGAGCTCCGTCTCTCCGCCGACGGACGGCGCTGGACGCGGGTAGCAGCGTCTGTCCTGGGGCCGCCGGGAACCTGGGTTGCTGATGTCGAAGCCTCGGGGAATGGCTGGATCGCTGCGGGGAGGGTCGGCGACCGGGCCGTCATCCTCCGATCTGCCGGTGGGCAGCGGTGGACCGAGGAAGATCTGCCCGAGGCGGGGCCGGTGCCGGGGATCGCGCGGGTGTCCGCATACCAGGTCGTCCCGGGCGCATGGGCCACGCTCGTGCTCGGCCTCGACAGCCCGCCCTGCGACGACGCTCCCGACTGGTGCACGCAGCACCAGGCGGCATGGTCGTGGACGGCGGGAGGCGGCTGGGTGCGGCTCCCGAAGTCGAACTGGCTCGTAGGCCGCGGATGGGGTGGCCGGGCGTTCGCAGCGGGCGACGCCGGCTTCGTCGTCTGGGCCGGGGGCGTCACGATGACCTCGCCCGACGGCTGGGACTGGCAGAGCATCGGCGACCAAAACCGGGCCGCTTCCGCCTACCCCATGGATGCCGTCGTGGAGCGGACGGTGCTCGTCGCCGTCGGGGAGCCGCTCGGGGGCGGTGACGACTCGTCTCCATGGTTCGGCCGCGCCACGATCAGTCCGTAGCCGGCTCGACCGCGGTTGCTGCGCATCGGAAGCCGTCCCCCTGCGTGCGCTCCGCCGCGAAGCCCGCACGATGCGATTGCCGGTGGCCCCACGTCGGGTGGCGCCGTGGAGGAGACATCCTCACGTTCGACGTCTACGGGAACCAGAACACCGTGACCCTCGGCTCGGTGCGCCTGATCGATGTCGAAGGCGACAACAACACGATCACCTTCGGGTCGAGCTCGCCCTCATCGACGACGAGGGCAGCGGGAACAAGGTCCCGGCCAGCTGACGTCCAGCCGCTCGGGTCACGGTTCCGGCGGCTCGCCCTCCCGTCCCGCGCTCCCGGGTTCGCTCCCGGGAGCCGGCGAGCGCTCCGCCACCGCGCCCGCAGCGCGGCGCACCAGGAACCGGCGCCCCTCGAGTCCCCGCGGCAGGTAGCGCTGCTCCGCGGCGCCCGCGGCGTCGTCGTGCGGGTTGCGGTAGGTCTTCGCGACGGGGCGGAGATGTCCCGGCACGGGGCGTGTCCCCTCGGCCCGAACCGCCTCGCGGGCGGCGAAGAAGGCCCGCCCCGCCGACGCGTCCTTGGGCGCCTCCGCGAGGAAGACCGTCGCCTGGGCGAGCGCGTAGAGGCCCTCGTCGTTCGTCTCGGCCCCGATCTTCTCGACGGCTTCCAGCGCCGCGATCGCGAGCGGCAGACCGCGGGGCTCGGCCGTGCCCACGTCCTCCGACGCGCTCACGACGAGGCGGCGGGCCAGGTAGCGCGGGTCGTCGCCAGCCTCGAGGGCCGTAGCGAGCCAGTAGAGGGCGGCGTCCGGGTCGCTGCCGCGGATACTCTTGATGAAGGCACTGATGACCCCGGAGCGGTCGTAGTCGAGGGTCGCCGACTGTGCGGCCCGGGCGACGTCGGACGGCTCGACCGCCGTGCGCCCATCGGCCCCGGCGAGCGAGACCGCCGTCTCGAGGATCCCGAGGAGGCGCCGCGCATCGCCCGACGCGTAGCCGACGAGCTGGCGGGTGGCGGTCTCGTCGAGGGTCATCCGCCCGCCGAACCCGCGCTCGGAGTCCGCGAGTGCCCGGGTCCCGATCTCCCGCAGCTCCGCATCACCGAGCTGCTCGAGCCGGAAGACGCGCAGCCGGGAGAGGAGGGGTCGGGTGAGGCCGCCGCCGAAGGGCGCCTCGGTGGTGGCCCCGACGAGCACGATCGTGCCCGCCTCCACGTGCGGCAGGAGAGCGTCCTGCTGCGCCTTCGAGTAGCGGTGCAGCTCGTCGAGGAGGACCACCGTCGTCGTCCCCCGGAACGCGGCGGCGTTGCGGGCCTCGCCGACGACGTCGCGGAGCGCCGCCACGCCGTCCATCGTCGTGTTCAGTTGCTCGAAGCGCGCTCCCACCGCCTCGGCAAGGAGGCGCCCGATCGTCGTCTTTCCCGAGCCCGGAGGACCCCACAGGATCATCGACGGGAGGCGTCCCGACTCGACGAGCCGACGGAGGGGCGCGCCCGCACCCAGGAGATGAGCCTGCCCGACGACCTCTTCGAGGGTGCGCGGCCGCATCCGCGCCGCGAGGGGCGTCAGCTCGGGCGGCGGGACGAAGAGCGGGTCGGGGGCCCGGCCGGCCGGGCGTCGCGCGGGCACCCGGGCATGGTACGCCGCGCCGCCCGGTCCCGGCGGCCGACTGTCCGGTCCGGGCGCCGGCCCTCCCGGCCTATGGCTCCAGGTCGAGGAGGCGCTCGCCGCGTTCGCCGCGGGGCGCCAGAACTGCGAGGGGCCGGCGGTCGAACGTCGCGACGCGGTGGACCCCCAGCCGTTCGGCGGCGGCGACAAGGAGTCCGTCGGAGAGCCGCGGCCGGTGCTCCGCGGCGGCCGCCAGGAGCGCGGCCGCCCGCGAGAGGTCGCCCTCCGTCGGCGCGACCACCCGCACGGCGCCGGACGTGATCGAGGCGACGAGGGCGAGCGACGCCGGCAGGCCCAGCTCGCGCTGGAGGACGTGGTCGGCCTCGGCCAGCGTGAGCGCGCCGACGAGGAGCGGCTCGTCCACCCGGGCGAACCATGCCTTCGCGGCGTCGTGGTTGAGGTCCGCGGTGTCCGCGGCGGCGAGGATCGCCGACGCGTCGAGGAAGACGGCCACGGCGCGGCGCCCCCCTACCCTGCCCCGTCCGAGCGACGCCGCGAGCCCACCTCGCGGGCCGCGATCCGCCGGGCATCGAGCGAGAGGCGGCCATGCGTGCTCCGCCCGATCGCCACGAACGGCAGCTCGGGCGGTTCGGCGTTGGCCGCGAGGTAGGCCTCGAGAGCGGCGGTGACGACGGCCGTCTTCGTCAGGTGGATCCGGCGGGCGTGGCGGTCCACCCGGTCCAGGAGGTCCGGGTCGGCGAGGATCGTGGTCCGCTTGAAGGCTGCCATATGCACTCATATATACCACGCTGGACAGCCCGGGGGCGCGGCCGGTACGGTGCCGTCCTCGCCGTTGGTCGCCGCAGGGCGCCCGTCACGGCGCCATCGAGACCCGTCAGCACAGGAGGCCGAACCCGTGCCCCGCTTCGAGCAGAACCTCCGGATCCCCGGGCCGACCGCCCTCCCGCCCACCGTCATGGCCGCCGGCGGCCGCCAGATGATCAACCACCGCGGTCCCGAGTTCGCGGCCCTCATGGAGCGGATCGTCGCCCGGATGCGGCCGTTCTTCGGCACCGAGGCCGACCTGCTCCTCCTGACCGCGGCCGGGAGCGGCGCTCTCGAGGCCGCCGTCGTCAACGTCCTCTCGCCCGGCGACCGGGTCCTGGCCGTCACCGTCGGCGCCTTCGGCGATCGCTTCGCGAAGGTCGCCGAGGTCTACGGGGCCGACGTTCGCCGCCTCGAGGTTGAATGGGGCGAAGCGGCCACTCCCGACGCGGTGCGGGCCGCGCTCGTCGAGGAGCCCGCGGTCACGGCCGTCCTGCTGACCCACAACGAGACGTCCACCGGCATCGCGAATCCGATCCAAGAGCTCGCGGCGGTCATCCACGATGTTGCCCCGGACGCCCTCATCCTCGTGGACGCGATCAGCGCCCTCGGCGCGGTCCCCTTCGAGATGGACGCCTGGGGCCTGGACCTCGTCGTCTCCGGCTCGCAGAAGGCCTGGATGAGCGCCCCCGGGATGGCCTTCGCCGCCGTCGGCGAGCGCGCCTGGGCCGCCATGGAGACGGCCCGCATGCCGCGCTTCTACTTCGACCTTCGGCGCGCCCGCGACAGCGCGACCACCGGCCAGACGCCGTGGACGCCGGCGGTTGCGATCATGTACCAGGTCGACGAGGGCCTCCGGCTCATGGAGGAGGAGACGCCGTCCGGCGTCTTCGCCCGCCATGCTGCCTGCGCCGCCGCGGCCAGGGCCGGCCTCGTCGCCCTCGGCTTCGAGCTTCTCGCGGATCCCGCCCACGCATCGGAGACCGTCACCGCGACGCGGGTCCCCGACGACCTCGACTGGAAGGCCTTCAACGGCGAGCTCAAGAAGCGCGGCCTCGTCGTCGCCGGCGGCCAGGGGAAGCTGAAGGGGAAGATCTTCCGGCTCGGCCACCTCGGATCGGTGGAGGTCGAGGACGTCCTCGGCGCGATCGCGGTCATGGAGGAGGCGAGCCTGCGGCTCGGCCGGGCGGTGGAACCGGGTGCGGCGGTCGCCGCCGCCCAGCGGGCCGCTCTGGCCACGGCGGGGGTGCAGTGATGAAGATCCTCGTCGCGGAACCGCTCGCCCAGTCTGGCGTCGAGCTTCTCCGCCGCCACCACGAGGTGGACGAGCGGATCGGGCTCTCGCCGGAGGAGTACCGGGCGATCCTGCCCGAGTACGACGCCCTCCTCGTCCGCAGCCAGGTCAAGGTGGACGCCGCGATGATCGCCGCCGGGACCCGGCTCTCGGTGATCGGTCGGGCCGGCGTCGGCGTGGATAACGTGGATCTCGAGGCCGCGACCCACGCCGGGATCACCGTCGTCAACGCCCCCACGGGCAACACGATCGCGGCCGCGGAACACACGATCGCCCTGCTCTTCGCCCTGGCCCGCAACGTCGCCGCGGCGGACGCGTCGCTCCACCGCGGGGAATGGAAGCGCAGCGCCTTCACCGGCGTCGAGCTCCGGGGCAAGACGCTCGGCATCGTCGGTATCGGCAAGATCGGCGGGGCCATCGCCGACCGCGCCCGGGGGATGGAGATGATGGTCATCGGGAGCGACCCGTACGCGACCCCGGAGACCGCCGCCAACCACGGAATCGAGCTGGTCGGCCTCGACGAGCTCCTCGAGCGGAGCGACGTCGTCACCGTCCACGTCCCCAAGACGAAGTCCACGGCGGGGCTCATCGGTGCCGCCCAGTTGGCGCGGATGAAGCCGACCGCGTTCCTGCTCAACGTGGCCCGCGGCGGGATCGTGGACGAGGCGGACCTCGCCGCGGCCCTCGCCGCCGGCACGATCGCCGGGGCCGCCGTGGATGTCTACACGAGCGAGCCGCCCGCTGCCGACAACCCGCTCCTCGCTGCGCCCCACACGGTCCTCACGCCCCACCTCGGGGCCTCCACCGCGGAGGCCCAGGTGGCCGTCGCCGAGGAGGCCGCCCAGCAGGTCCTCGAGGTCCTCGAGGGGCGGCCGGCCCGGTACGCCGTCAATGCCCCGCTCCTGACCCCGGAGACGACGCGGGCCATCGCCCCGTACCTGCCCCTGGCGGAGATGCT
>JBBSAS010000041.1:0-10006 GCA_038252055.1 Candidatus Limnocylindrales bacterium | reverse complement strand
CTGGCCGACGACCTCGTCCGGCTCGTTCGCGTCGCCGAGATGCTGCCCGCCTACGCCGCCCAGTCCACCGCCATCGTCACCGGCGATGCCCCGGCCGAGATCGGCGACCTCTACCGCCTCTACCTGGTCCTGCTCGGGTCGGCGAAACCGATCGTCACCGGGGCCTTCAGCCCGCTCGGCTCGGCCGCGATGATCGACCTCCTCGCCCTCGACGCGGGCGGTCGCGACGCCCTGAAGGCCCGTCCGCGGGCCGTGTTCGACGTCTGCCCCTCGCCCCCGCTCACCTGGACCGCCTTCGGGGCCCGCAACCTCGTGGACCTCGCCCGGGCCGGCGTTCCGGCCGAGATGGTGTCGATGCCGCTCGCCGGCGGCGCAGCCCCCGTGACCCTCGTGGGTTCCGTCGTTCAGCATGCCGCCGAGTGCCTCTCGGGGATCGTCATCCACCAGCTCGCTGCACCCGGTGCCCCGATCGTCTGGGGCGGCGCGCCGGCGATCGTGGACATGCGCACGGGCGTCACCCCGATGGGAGCGATCGAGACCGCGATGCTCGACGCCGCCTACGCCCAGGTCGGCAAGGACCTCCACCTGCCGACCCACGGCTACCTCTCCGCGACCGACGGCAAGGTGATCGACCACCAGGCCGGCATGGAGAGCGGGATGAGCGCCCTCGTCGGGGCTCTCGCCGGGATCGACATGATCTCCGGCGCAGGGATGCTCGATTCGCTGCGCTGCCAGAGCGCCGAGAAGCTGGTCCTCGACGCGGAGGGGATCGCGATGGCGCAGCGGCTCCTGCGGGGGATCGCGACGCCGACCGAGACGCTGGCGACGGCGATGATCCGCGCGGCGGGCCCCGAGGCGCGCTTCCTCGAGCAGCCGGAGACGCGGCGCCTCTTCCGCACGGAGCAGGCGCTCCCCTCGGCGGTGATCGACCGGGCCTCGCTGCGGGCCTGGGAGGACGCCGGGCGTCCCGACGCCGCCGCGCGGGCCCATCTCCGCGTCGAGGAGCTCCTGGCCGCCTACCGGCGGCCCGATCTCGACGCCGCGATCGAGGCGGAGATGACCGACCTGGTCCGCGCGGCGGGCGCGCCGTTCGGCCTCGCCGGGGAGCTGCCGGGGGTGGCCGCCGCCACGGCCTGAGGCGGCCCGCGGGGGAGACCCGTGGTGCCCACCGGGAAGCCGCGGCCCGCCTGGTGCACGCGTTCCGCCGCGATGGTCAGGGAGCCTCGCGGTAGGAGAAGTCCACGCGGGTCTCGTTCGATCGCCGGAGGTAGCAGCTGAGCTCGCGCGTGCCGTCGTACCAGGCTCCTTGCGTCGGAACGAGCCAGCCGATGCCGAGGACCTCTTGCCCCGAGTACTCGAGGCCGGTGTAGGGCGCTTCCGACCGCAGATGTCGGCACGTTGCGGCGCAGGTAGAGGAAGCCCTGGACGTTCACCACCTCGTCGCCGAGCGTTGCGAGCACCGCATCGAGCTGCGCGTCCGTCGCCTGCGGATCGCCGCGGAGACGCACCCAGGCCAGGAGCCCATCGCGCGAGATGCCCGACCGATGTGCCGCCAGGATCTCCCGAACGAGCTCCATGACGCCGCCTCCTGCCCCGCGGATCGATCGCCGCAGTATGAGCCACCTCCGAAGCGTCATTCGACCGCCGCCGGCCGGATGCCGACGGGTGGCCCGATGATTCGACGCTCGGTGCGTTGTAGCCGGTGGGCGGGTCCCGGCGGTCCTCTGGCGGCCGATGGACCAGCTCCGGACGGGCCGGAGCCAGGGCGTTGCGAGGCGACCGTCAGGGCGTTATCAGGACGTCGTCGAGGTGACTCCTGCTCGACGGATCGCGAGACCGGCCGTCGTCCCCTGGATCACGAGGGTGAGGATCACCACCCCGAACGCGGTCCCTGTCAGGATGTCGCGCGAGGGGAACGTCAGCGGGAGCGAGAGCGCGAGGGCCGTCGTGACAGCGCCGCGCAGGCCCGCCCAGAAGAGGACGTGCAGCCAGGGGGTCGGGATCCGGTCGCTTCGCTGGATCAGCCGGCTCGCGCCGCCGAGCAGCCCGTAGACCACGGCGGCCCGCCCCACGGTGACCGCCACGAACGCCCAGGCGATGTACTCGGCGCTGCGGGTCAGCTGGTCCGGGCTGATCGCGATGCCGATGAGGAGGAAGGTCAGCGCCGTGAGCAGGAAGGCCAGGAAGTCCCAGACGGTATCGAGCGCCTCCTCCGTCCGCTCGCTCATCCCGATCCGGCGCCCGTAGCTCCCGATGACGATCCCGGCGACCACCGTCGCGATGACGCCCGACTCGTGGAAGTGGTCGGCGACCAGGTACGTGCCATAGGCGACGAGCAGGGAGATCGTCAGCTCCACGAGGTGGTCGTCCACGCGCGCGATCACCCGGGAGGCGAGGAAGCCGGCCCCGCCGCCGAGGACGGCGCTCACCACGATCGTCGTCACGAAGGCGACCGCGGCGTTCCCGGCGTCGACGGAGCTCGAGACCGCCCCCACCGCGATCGCGAAGAGGACGATCCCGGTCCCGTCGTTGAAGAGGCTCTCCGCCTCCACCGTCGTCACGAGGCGTTGCGGGGCCTCGACCCGGCGGAAGATCGAGACGACCGCGACCGGGTCGGTTGCGGCGATCATCGCCCCGATCACGAGGGCGAGCGAGAGGTCGAGCCCCGTGGCGAGGTGGAGGATGAGAGCGACCGCCGCCGCCACGATCAGGACGCCGGGTACGGCGAGCAGGGTCACGGCGCCGGCCGCGGGCTTGAGGTGGCCGAGGTCGGTCTTGAGCGCCGCCTCGAAGACGAGGCCCGGCAGGAGGATCGTGAGGATGAGGTCCGGCGGGACGCGCACGTCGGAGGCGGGCAGGAGGATCCCGAGGCCGAGTCCGGCGAACACGAGGGCGACGGAGTAGGGGAGGTTCGTCCTCCGCGTCAGGAGGGCGACGACCGCGGCCACCGCGAGCAGGCCGACGAACAGCCATTCGCCGCGGACAAGCTGCGTCGAGTCCATGCCGAGACGCTACCCGAGTCCGGGGTCGCGCGCTCGGCTCGCCCGTGGCGCGCGGCCCCGACGCGCCGAGCCACGGTCGCCTGCCCCGGGCGGGTCCCGATTCGGCCTGTTCCGCCCCCGTACCATCCGCGCGTCGCCCGGGATATCAGCCGGGGCGCTGTTCGGCGAACGCGCGACCGGCGAGACGGCGCCGAGGTGCCCCGATCGGCGCCGCGTCGCGCTTGATCGCGCTCGTCGTGGGGGCGGTGACGCGCGCCAACACCGGGAAACGGCGGCGTTCCAGCGCACAAGAGCGCCCCGGCTGATCTTCCGCGCGAATGACCGGGCGAAGGGGACGCTCCTGCCCGCCACCGCTGACATAATAAAATACGGATCAGCAGCGTATCGTAATAGGGACCCAGCCACGACGAGGGATCCAGCCATGGCCGAACCCGGCAACCACACACCGAGACTCGCCGCTCCCGCAGCATGCGGACCATCGGCGGGGCCGGCAACCCGCTCGTGCGCCGACTCCCCGATTCGCGGGCTCGCGCGACCCGGAACACGTCCATGACCGCCGGCACCACCGCCTCCACCGCCGGGACAACCGCCCGCACCGCGATCCGTCCGCCGGGCCGGCCGCGCAACCCCGACGTGGACCGGGCGATCCTCGATGCGACGCTCCAACTCCTCGGCGACGTCGGGTACCAGGCGATGTCGATCGCTGCCGTCGCGTCCGAGGCGGGGGTCGGCCGCGCCGCCGTCTACCGGCGCTACGCGTCGAAGGCCGAGCTCGTCGTGGCCGCGATCGTGCGCCTCACCGCAGGGCCGGATCCCGAGCTCCCGCGCGGCACCCGGGCTGCGCTCCACGCGCTCCTGCGATCCACGGCGACGGCCCTCGGCGCACCGGGCGGGATGGCGATCCTCGGCTCCCTGCTCGCCCAGGAGCGTCGCGATCCCGAGCTGCTCGCCGCCTTCCGCGAGCGGATCTTCGACCCGCGCCACGTCATCGTCCACGACGTCCTGCGGCGCGGCATCGAGGCCGGCAAGCTTCCGGCCGACACGGACCTCGAGGCCGTGGATGGCCTCCTCTTCGGCGGCCTCCTGGCCCGCGCCATCCTCGGGGAGCCGGCCGACGACGAATGGATCGAACGAACGATCCGCCAGGCATGGCGAGGGATCGCCGGCCCGGCTCGACCAGTCAGCCACCCCGTACGAAGGACCAGCAAATGATCGCACCCGTGCTCGTGACCGGGGCGCCCGGCAACGTCGGAACACCCCTCGTCGAGGAGCTTCGCCGTCTCGGCGTGCCCCTGCGCATTGCCGCCTGGGACGTGGCCGCCGCACGCGCGGCCCTCGGCGACGACGTGGACGCCGTCCGCTTCGACTTCGCCGACCCCACGACGTTCGGCGCCTTCGACGGCGCCGAGAAGATGTTCCTCCTCCGTCCGCCCGCCCTCAGCGACGTGGACGGCGTCATCCTCCCGGCGATCACCGCCGCCCGCGATCGGGGCGTCCGCCACGTCGTCTTCCTCTCGATCCAGGGCGCGGCGAGCAACCGCCTCGTGCCGCATCACAAGATCGAGCGGCGCCTGCGCGAGTCGGGCATGGACTGGACGTTCGTCCGGGCCGCCTACTTCATGCAGAACCTCTCGACCACGCATGCCCCCGAGATCCGGGACCTCGACGAGATCTGGATCCCGGCCGGGCGAGGATCCCGGACCGCCCACGTGGATGCCCGCGACGTCGCCGCCGTCGCGGCCCACGCCCTCGCGGAGCCCGGCCACGAAGGCAAGGCGTACACCCCGACCGGCGCGAAGGCGCTGACCTACGACGAGATCGCGACGATCCTCTCGAAGGAGATGGGCCGCCCGATCCGGTATCGAAACCCGAACCTGCTCGCCTACTGGCGACGGATGCGGGCCCGGGGCATGGAGCGGGGGATGGTCGGGGTCACGATCGGCATCTACTCGGCCGCCCGCTTCGGGATGGCGTCCGGGCTTACCGACGAGGTCGAGCGCCTGACCGGGCGCCGGCCGTTCACGTTCGAGGAGTTCGCCGCCCATGCGCACGACGCCTGGCTGAAGCCGGCCGCCTGACCCGGCCGGTCGCCCCCGGACGACGCGGGGCCGAACCGGGGTATCGCGGGCGAGACGCGGCAGGGCGCGCGGCGCGACACGGGGCTGGCTGCTGCCACCGCCCGCGACGCGGTGCGTGCCCCCTATCCTTTCGCCCATGTCCTTCGATCCCGCGACGCGACGCGGGCGCCTGCGCGGGATCCTCCTCGACGTCGAGCCGCTCCGGCGCGACCGCGACTTCCGCATGCTCTGGCTGGGCCAGGTCGTCAGCGGCCTGGGCCGGCAGGTCACGATCGTCGCCCTCCCGTTCCAGCTCTTCGTCCTCACCGGCTCGACGCTGGCCGTCGGCCTCCTCGCCCTCGTCCAGCTCGTCCCGATCCTCGTCTTCGCCCTCGGCGGCGGCGCCCTCGCCGACGCGGTGGATCGGCGCCGGCTCCTCCTCGTCACCCAGCTTGGGCTGGCTGGGACGAGCGTGGCGTTCTTCTGGCTGGCGGCCACGCCCGCAGCCCAGATCTGGGGCTACTATGTCGTCGCCTTCGTCGCCGCGGGGATGGGCGCGATCGACCAGCCGGCACGGACCTCCGCCGTCCCCCGGCTCGTGCCTCACGTGCGCCTCCCGGCCGCCATCGCCCTGAACCAGCTCGGCTTCAACGCGATGGCCGTGGCCGGGCCGGCCCTCGGCGGGCTCCTCATCGCCACCGTCGGGGTGGCGCCGGCGTTCCTGTTCGACGTCTTCACCTTCTCGGGCGCGATCCTCGTCCTCCTCGCGATCGCGCCGATCCCGCCGCACCCGGGCGCTGCCCGCCCGAGCCTCTCGACGGTCGCGGAGGGGCTCCGCTACGTGCGGCGAACCCGGATCGTCCTCTCGACCTTCGTGATCGACGCGGTGGCGATGGTCTTTGGGATGCCCACGGCGCTCTTCCCGGCCCTGGCCCTCAGCGTCTTCGGGGTCGGCGCGGCGGGACTCGGGCTCCTCGTGGCCGCCCCCGCCGCGGGCGCGCTCGTCGGGGCCGTCCTGTCGGGCTGGGTGGGACGCCTCGTCCACCCTGGCCGCGCGGTGATCATCGCGGTGGGCGGCTGGGGCCTCGCGATCACCGCCTTCGGACTCTCGGCCGGGAGCTTCCCGCTCGCGCTCCTCTTCCTGGCGTTCGCCGGCGCCGCCGACGTCATCAGCTCCGTCGTCCGGTCCGCGATCATGCAGCTCGCGACGCCCGACGCACTCCGGGGCCGGGTCGCGTCGGTCCACATCCTCGTCGTCACGAGCGGGCCGCGCCTCGGTGACGCGGAGGCGGCGGCCGTCGCCGCGGTCGTCGGGCCGCAGCTCTCCGTGATCTCGGGCGGGATCCTCTGCCTCGTGGGCCTCGCGGCGGTGGTCCGGCGCTTCCCGGAGCTGCGGGCATACGTCTCGCCGGCGATCGTCGAGGCGGTCGAGCCCGCGCCGCCGGAACCGCGCGAGCCGGTGCCCTGACGGCGGCCCGTGGCTGCCATGGCTGCGGTCCCGCGACGCGGCCGCGCCACGTCCCACAGCGTCCCGCGCGGGGGCCGTAGAATCCCGTCCACGTCCGGAGCCGCGCGTCGCCCCGGCAGACGGAGGCATGCCGTGGAGTACCGCAGGCTGGGGAAGACCGGACACTCGGTGAGCGCGATCGGGTTCGGCGCCTGGGCGATCGGCGGGACGTGGGGCGCCGTGGACGACGCGGTCAGCCTTCGTGCCCTCCACGCCGCCGCCGACGCCGGGGTCACCCTGATCGACACGGCCGACGTGTACGGAGACGGCCGCAGCGAGCGACTCGTGGGCCGGTTCCTCCGCGAGCGCCCCGGCGAGCGATTCGTCGTCACCACGAAGATGGGCCGGAGCGTGCCCCAGGTGGCCGCCAACTACAACCCGGAGGCGTTCCGCGGCTGGGTGGACGGCAGCCGCGAGCGGCTCGGCGTCGACCGCCTGGACCTCGTCCAGCTGCACTGCCCGCCGACCGAGGTCTACTACCGGCCGGACATCTTCGCCGCCCTCGACGAGCTCGTGGCCGACGGGTCGATCGCCGCCTACGGCGTGAGCGTCGAGCGCGTCGAGGAGGCCCTCAAGGCGATCGAGTACCCCGGCGTCGCGACCGTCCAGATCATCTACAACATCGTCCGCCAGCGCCCCGCCGACCATTTCCTGGCCGAGGCCGCCCGGCGCGACGTCGGCGTCCTGGCCCGCGTGCCCCTCGCCTCGGGCCTCCTGACCGGCAGGATGACCCGCGACACGACGTTCGAGCCGGACGACCATCGATCGTTCAACCGGCACGGGGAGGTCTTCGACGTCGGCGAGACGTTCGCCGGCCTCGACCTCGAGACGGGGCTTGCCCTCGTCGAGGAGCTGCGGGCGCTCGTGCCGGAGGGCACCACGCTGGCCCAGCTGGCCCTCCGCTGGATCCTCATGGCGGAGGGCGCGACGGCCGCGATCCCAGGGGCGAAGACCCCGCAGCAGGCGAGGGCGAACGCCGCGGCAGCCGACCTGCCGCCATTGGCTCCGGCGACGATGGCCGCGATCCGCGCCCTGTACGAGGAGCGGGTCAAGCCGCTCGTGCACCAGCGGTGGTAGCGGCCGATCCGCGGGCCGTCCTCGGCGAGATCCCGGGCGGCCGCGTCCTCGACGTGGCGACCGGCGCCGGCGGATTCGTCGAGTTCCTCCTCGACGGGCTCCGTGAATACCACGAGATCGTCGGGATCGACGTGAAGCCGGAGCGCGGCCGGGCGTTCGTGGGCGCCTTCGGTGCCCGCCCCGACGTTCGGTTCGTGGAGATGGATGCCCACCTGCTCGACTTCCCCGACGCCTCCTTCGACACGGTCTCCATCTCGAACTCGCTCCATCACGTCGTGGACCCGGCGCCGGTGCTCGCCGAGATGCTCCGAGTGCTCCGGCCCGGCGGCCACCTCGTCGTCAACGAGATGTACCGCGATGGGCAGACCGAGGAGCAGCTGACCTACGTGTACCTTCACCACTGGTGGGCGGCCGTGGGGACCCTGCGCGGCGACGTCCACCGCGAGACGTACCGGCGCGAGGACCTCCTCGCGATCCTCGGCGGTCTCGGGCTGGCCGACCTGCGGATCGTCGAGCTCGCCGATCCCGACACGGACGCGCACGACCCGGAGCTGGTCGCGGAGCTCGAGGCGGCGATCGACGAGTACGTCGGCTACGCGGTCGGCCACCCGGAGCTGCAGCGGCGCGGCGAGGAGCTTCGGGTCCGCCTCCGGACCGTCGGCGTCCGCGACGCCACCCAGGTCGTGGCGATCGGCCGCCGCTGACCGCGCCGAGGCTTTGTGCCGGCGCGGCATGGGCGCCCCGCGCCCCGGCGGCGCTCCTGTGTCGCGGGCTGGCGCCCCGCGACTGGCGGCAATCCCGCCAACCCACCGCCAACCCACCGCCAACCCACCGAGATCCTCTCAAATGCCGCCCTCGCGAGCCGTATGCGCGGTCCGGGGTCGCCGCGATCTCGCTCGCCGGGCGTCATTGACCGCGGACCCTGTCACCAGGCCACCCGTGGCGCCATCTGATCGGGTTCGCGGGTTTCGAGAGGTCGGGAACAGGAAGTCGAACGCCGCGGGCACGACCAGCGACGCCGCCGAGCTGCGATACGGCTCGCCACAGCGACTTCTGGCAGGAAACGCGCCACGTCGTGCTCGGGGTGCGGGATCGCCCGACGAGGGTCGGCGCCGGCCCCGGCGTCCGGAACACCGGCTTCGGCCAGTGCGGGCACCAAACCACCAACCCCGACCGGGTGCGGCGGGCCGGGCGCGTCCAGCGGGGGGCCGGTGCGCCGGCGCGAGTCCGGCGCTCCGCCGGGCGCGGTGGGCCGACGCCATACTCGGACGGTGACCTCCGTCCTCGCGCGTCTTTCACCGATGCGTCGGCTGCGCGACCTCCGCGCCGAGTTCGACCGTGCGATCTTCGTGCTGGCCCTCGGCGACCTCGTCTCGAGCTTCGGCTTCAGCCTCGTCTTCCCGTTCCTGACGATCTACCTGACCGCGGAGCTGGGGGCGAGCGCGACGCAGGCCGGCCTCGTCCTGGGCCTCTACTCGGTCGTGTCGATCGGCTCGAACGCGTTGGGCGGATGGCTCGCCGACCGCGTCGGACGGAAGCCGGTCATGACCGTCTCGATCACCCTGACGGCCTTCGTCATCGCCGCCATGGGCCTGGTCCACGAGCTTGCCTGGGTGGCGGTCCTGACGATGGTCCTCGGGCTCGTCGACCCGCCGTTCGTACCCGCTGCGCGAGCCGCCGTCGCCGACGTCGTTCCCAGCGAGCGGAGGCCACGCGCCTACGGGCTCCTCGGGATGGCGGCCAGCGTCGGCTGGATCGTCGGGCCGTCGGTCGGCGCCGGCCTCTCGGGGATCGGGTATGGCGTCCTCTTCGTCGCCGCCGGCGCGATCATCGGCTGCTACACCGTGATCCTCGTCGTTGGGTTGCGCGAGACGCGTCCCGTGGGCGGAACCCGCGAGGACCGACCCGTGGAGGTTGCTTCCACCGTCGCGGACGATCAGGACGATGCCCGGGCCGGGTCGCGCGCGCCGGATGTCGGCCGCGAGATCGAGCCTCGCCCGGCCCCTCGGGCATTCGACGCCCGCCGCATCTTCGCCGCGTTCCTCGTCCTGGCGATGGCGTTCCACGGGGCGCAGTTCCTCTGGGTCGCCGTCCTGCCGATCTACGCGTACGCGGACCTGGGGGTCTCGACCACGACCTGGGGCGTCCTCTTCGCCCTCAACGGGATCCTCATCCTCGCCTTCCAGCTGCGAGTGACGTCGAGCGCCGAGCGACGCTCGCGTCCGCGCTTCATGGCCGTCGGAGCCCTCTTCTCCGGCCTCGGCTACCTCGTCGTCGCCGCGATCTCCGGAGAGGCGATCGTGCTGGCCTTCCTCGCTGCCACGATCGTCCTCGTCACGGTCGGCGAGATGTTCTTCTTCCCG
>JBBSAS010000040.1:0-10014 GCA_038252055.1 Candidatus Limnocylindrales bacterium | reverse complement strand
TGTACGAACTGCGGTCCGCGCGCCACGATCATCGAGGACCTGCCCTACGACCGGGCCCGCACGAGCATGCGCGACTTCCCGCTCTGCCCGGCCTGCGCGGCGGAGTACGCCGATCCGGCCGACCGGCGCTTCCACGCCGAGCCGGTCGCCTGCCCGGACTGCGGGCCGCGCCTCGCCTACCAGCCGACCGGGTCGCCGGCCCCGACCGCGCGCGAGGATGTCGCCCTGGCCGCGGCCGTGGCCGACATCCGGGCAGGGTGGATCGTCGCGATCAAGGGCCTCGGCGGCTACCACCTCGCCTGCGACGCGACCGACGAGACCGCAGTCGCCCGGCTTCGGGACCGCAAGCGGCGCTGGGCGAAGCCGTTCGCGATCATGGTCGCCGACGTCGAGGCGGCCGCCCGGCTGGCCCGGGTCGGGACGCGCGAGGCGGAGCTCCTCGCCGGGTCCGCCCGCCCGATCGTCCTGCTCCGGGCACGCCGACGCGGGGAGCCCGCCCTCGCCGCGGGGGTCGCCCGCGGCAATCGGAACATCGGCATCTTCCTACCGTACACGCCGCTCCACCATCTCCTCCTCGCGGCGGTCGGGCGGCCGATCGTCCTGACCTCGGGCAACCTCTCCGACGAGCCGCTGGCCACCGACGACGCGGACGCCGCCGAGCGCCTGGCCGGCCTCGCCGACGCGTTCCTCCTGCACGACCGTGAGATCCGGGCCCGCTACGACGACTCGGTCAGCCGGGTCGTGGCCGGCCGCGAGTCGATCGTCCGACGCGGGCGCGGGCACGCCCCGGAGGCCCTGCCGCTTCCGGTGCCCGCCGGGCGGCCGATCCTCGCCGTCGGCGCCGAGCTGAAGCACACCTTCACTCTGGCCCGCGGGGCGCGGGCCCACGTTGCCCCGCACAACGGCGACCTCGAGGACTTGCCCACGCACCGGGCCTTCACCGACGGCCTCGCCCATCTCTCGACGCTCCTGGCCATCGAGCCCGAGGTCGTCGCCCACGACCTGCACCCCGAGTACCTCTCCACGAAGTACGCGGTCGCGCAGTACCCGGCCGAGCGGCGGATCGTCGTCCAGCACCACCACGCTCACCTCGCCTCGTGCGCAGCCGAGCACGGGATCACGGGTCCGTTCATCGGCGTCGCGTACGACGGCCTCGGGATGGGCGACGACGGGACGTTGTGGGGCGGCGAGATCCTCGTGGCCGACCTCGTCGGCTATCGGCGGGTCGGGCGCTTCGCCCGGGCCCCGCTGCCCGGCGGCGCTCTTGCGGTCCGGCGCCCGTGGCGGATGGCGCTCGGTTACCTCCTCGCCGCGGAGGAGCTGCCCCTCGATGGCCTCCGCGAGGCCGGCAGCGCCGGCGGCGCTGGGCGCGATGGGGGCGCGTCGCCCGATCCCGCGCTGATCGCCGCGTTCGAGGCGCACCTCGACCCGCGCGAGGTCGCCGTCCTGCGGACCCAGGTCGCCCGTCGGCTCAACGCCCCGCTCGCGTCATCGGCCGGGCGGCTCTTCGACGCCGCGGCCGCGCTCCTCGGCCTCCGCGACGTGGCCGAGTACGAGGCCCAGGCCGCGATCGACCTCGAGACCGCGGCGGGCGATCGCCGGGCCGAGCCGCTCCCGGCGTCGCTCGTCCGCGTGGACGGCCTCGTCGTCTACGACCCCCGGCCGACGCTCGTGGCGCTCCTGGAAGGGCGCGCGGCCGGTCGCCCGGTCGGCGTGCTCGCCGCCGCCTTCCAGGAGACGATCGCCGGGGTCACCCGCGAGCTCGTTGCCGCGGCCGCCGCGGAGAGCGGGCTGCACACGGTCTGCCTGTCGGGCGGCGTCTTCCAGAACCGCCGTCTCGCCTCGACGGTTCTGCGCCGGCTCGGTCACGACGGCTTCGAGGTCTTCATCAATCGCCGCGTTCCGGTCAATGACGGCGGGATCAGCTATGGTCAGGCGGCCGTTGCCGCCGCAAGGATGGCAGCCGCCGGGGCCGCGGGGAACGTGTCCCCCGTCCGTCGCGCCTGAGGAGGAATACGCCATGTGCCTCGGAATCCCCGGGCGCGTCACCGAGATCCGCGACGATGCCGGCCTGCTGATGGGCAAGGTCGACTTCGGGGGCGTCCGCAAGGAGGCCTGCCTCGCCTACATCCCCGAGACGCAGGTGGGCGACTACGTGATCATCCACGTCGGCTTCGCGATCAGCCGGGTCGACGAGGAGGAGGCGCTCAAGACGCTCGAGATCCTTGCCACGATGGGCGACCTCGTCAGCGGCGAGCTGGCGACGATGGGCCCGGGCATGGACGAGCCGGCGGTCCTCCACGACGACGGGACGCCGGCCGAGGGCGCCTTCGCCACGCCCGGCCAGCACGCGACGCCTGGACCCGGCGCGCCCGGAGCCACCGCCGCTGGCGTCGCGACCCCGGTCCCGGAGGCCGCCGGAGGCGCCCGGGCGTGAAGTACCTCGACGAGTACCGCGACCCCGTCCTCGCGAAGAAGCTGGTCGCGGAGATCCACCGGATCACGACCCGGCCGTGGACGCTCATGGAGGTCTGCGGCGGCCAGACGCACACGATCGTGAAGCAGGGGATCGACGAGGCCCTCCCCGAGGGGGTCCGGATGATCCACGGGCCGGGCTGCCCGGTCTGCGTGACGCCCCTCGAGCAGGTGGACAAGGCCCTCGCGATTGCCGCCCGGCCCGACGTGATCTTCACGAGCTACGGCGACATGCTCCGTGTCCCGGGTTCGACCACCGACCTGCTGGCCCTCAAGGCGCGCGGCGCCGACGTCCGGATCGTCTACAGCCCGCTCGACGCGCTGCGGATCGCGATCGCCAACCCCGATCGCCAGGTCGTCTTCTTCGCCGTCGGCTTCGAGACGACCGCCCCGGCCAACGCGATGGCGGTGGCCGAGGCCGCTCGGCGCGGGGTCGACAACTTCAGCGTCCTCGTCTCCCACGTCCTCGTCCCGCCGGCGATGACGGCGCTCCTCGACTCGCCGGCCAACCAGGTCCAGGCGTTCCTGGCTGCGGGCCACGTCTGCGCGGTCATGGGCTGGACGGAGTACGAGCCGATCGCCGCGCACTACCGGGTGCCGATCGTGGTCACCGGCTTCGAGCCGCTCGACCTCCTGGAGGGGATCCTCATGGCGATCCGCCAGCTCGAGGAGGGCCGCGCCGAGGTGGAGAACCAGTATGTCCGGGCGGTCCGCCGCGAGGGCGTGCCCCTGGCCCAGGAGCAGATCGCGGCCGTGTTCGAGGTCGGCGAGCGGAAGTGGCGCGGCGTTGGGGCGATCCCGGAGTCGGGATACCACCTCCGGGAGGCGTTCGCCCGGTTCGACGCGGAGCGGCGCTTCGACGTCGGCGAGATTCACACGAACGAGCACCCGGCCTGCATCGCCGGAGCGATCCTCACCGGCGAGAAGATCCCCCTCGACTGCACGGCCTACGGGACGCTCTGCACCCCGCAGAAGCCGCTCGGAGCCCCGATGGTGAGCTCGGAGGGAACCTGCGCGGCGTTCTACTCGGCCGGGCGCGGGCTCGGGGCCGCGCGCTCGCCGCTGCCGGTCACGCCCTTCGTCCAGGTGGCTCCGATCCGGCCAGGCGACCCCGGCCTCAGAGGCGGCTTCGCTCCCGCGCAGTCGACCGGCGGCGCCGACGGCGGCCCGCCCGACGCCGGCCCACTCGACGCTGCCGGCCCACTCGACGCTGCCGGCCGGCCCGACGCCGCCAGCCGGCCCGACGCCCCACTTCCCGCCGCCGCCACGGAGGCGACCCGATGAGCATCACGCGCGATCCGTTGGTCACGACTGACCGTTCGTCCACGCCGACGATCGACCCGACCGGCGTCGCCTGCCCGGCCCCGATCCCGGAGGGAGAACGGGTCATCCTGGGTCACGGTTCGGGCGGCCAGCTCTCGAACGCGCTCCTCCGCGACGTCATCGGGCCGGCCCTTGCCGCGGCCGCGCCCGGCGGCCCGCTCAACGACGCGGCCGTCGTGGAGGTGGCAGGCACCCGGGTCGCCTTCACCACCGACTCTTTCGTCGTCAGCCCGATTCGCTTCCCCGGCGGCGACATCGGCGAGCTGGCGGTTAACGGCACGATCAACGACCTCGCGATGATGGGCGCCCAGCCGCTCGCCCTCTCGCTCGCCTACGTGGTCGAGGAGGGGCTGCCGCTCGAGGAGCTCGCGGCGATCACCGCCTCGGCGGCCCGGGCGGCGGCGCGGGCCGGCGCCCGGATCGTCACCGGCGACACGAAAGTGGTCGATCGGGGTGCCGCGGACCGGCTCTTCGTGAACACGGCCGGGATCGGGCTCATCCCTGACGGCGTCGCCCCGGGGGCGGATCGCGCCCGGCCCGGCGATGCGATCATCGTCTCGGGGCCGATCGGCCTCCATGGCGTCGCGATCATGAGCGTCCGCGAGGGCCTCGAGTTCGAGGTGGAGATCGCCTCCGACACGCAGTCGCTCAACCGGCTCGTGGCCGCGATGCTGGCGGTCGAGCCCGGGATCCGGGTCCTTCGCGACCCGACGCGCGGTGGCCTCTCCTCGGCCCTGAACGAGATCGCGGCCACGTCCGGCGTCGGGATGGTTCTCGACGAGGACGCCATCCCGATCCCGGGGCCTGTCCGGGCGGCCTGCGAGATGCTCGGCCTCGACCCGTTCCACGTCGCGAACGAGGGCAAGCTCGTGGCGATCGTGCCGGCCGAATCAGTCGACGGTGTCATTGCTGCGATGCGCGCCCTGCCGGAAGGGGAGGGGGCAGCCCGGATCGGGGAGGTCGTCGCCGATCACCCGGGCATGGTCACGATCCGGACGCTGATCGGCAGCGAGCGCATCGTTGACATGCTCGTCGGGGAGCAGCTGCCCCGCATCTGCTGAGCCGTCGCTGCGCGCCATCGCCGGTCGCCGCCCTGCCGGCTCGCGCCCCGTGCCGCCGCCCGCCATGGGTCCGTGGCGCACAGACCGCCGCGTCGCCCGCCACGAGGCCGCGCCGCACGGCGCGCCCGGCGGACGTCCAGGGCGCGTGGCCGATTGGCGATGCGCCGATCGGCGATACGTGGCCGGTAAGCGCCGCCATCGATGATCATGCGATGGCAACCCGGGATCGCCCCATCGATCGAGGCCGTCGGCGCGGCCGCGAGCTACGGGCCGATCTCGGACGGGAGCTGCGCACGGCCCGGATCGGCGCCGGTCTCAGCCAGGCAGCCGTCGGGCACGCAGTGGGCATCCACCGCAGCGCCATCGGCAAGATCGAGCGGGCCACCTTGGCAGGGGTCTCGATCCAGCGACTGGCCGAGACACTCGCGATCGTCGGCCTCGAGCTCAGCTGCCGTGCCTATCCGGTCGGGCCGCCCCTTCGTGACGCGGCGCACATTGCGCTCCTCGGCCGCTCCAGGGATCGGATCGGCGCTGCCTGGCACTGGCAGTACGAGGTCCCGATGGGCCTGCCCGGCGACCTGCGCGCCTGGGATGCCGTCCTGGCCGGGGCGACGCTGAGGATCGGCGTCGAGGCCGAGACGCGGCTTCGGGACGTCCAGGCCCTCCTGCGTCGGATCGAGGGGAAGCGCCGCGACTCCGGGGTCGGCCGCGTCCTCCTGATCGTCGGCGACACGCGGGGCAACCGTGCAGCCGTCCACGCGGCAGGTCCCATCCTCGGTGCGACCTTCAGCATCCCGCCAACTGCAGCGTGGGCGGCACTGCGTCGCGGGCGTGACCCGGGCGGCGATGCCATGCTCTTCGCCTGAGAGGCCGGGACCCGGCGCCGCGGCCGCCACCCCGCCGCCGACGTCAATGCCCCGCCCGAGGCCGCCGCAATGCGCCGGCCGCTGGGGCCCACCAGTCTCCAACGGATCACGGTTCGGCATTGGCCGACCGATGGTGTCGTCGGCGTCGGTCGGCCAAGCCTCCCCGTTCCTTGGAACCGTGGTCCGATGGCGCCCTCAGGGCGACATGTGGCGCAGGCGACGGCCCCACCCGTGGAACCGTTGTCACTTGGAGCCTGCCACGCGCCGCCCACGCCGGCCGGATCCCCGGCCGGCTCCCCGCACGTCTCGAGCCGGGACCCCGTGGCCCCGCCCCTGCCGTTCGGCCCCCGAGGAGAGGGCCAGATGGCCTCGCCAATGGTCCATCCGGCTATGATGCGCAATTGCGCATGTATTCAGAATGCGCCCATGGACCCGATCTGGAGCCTCCAGTCGGAGGTGATGAAGATCCTCGCGAGCCCCCGCCGGCTCGAGATCCTCCACCTGCTCGCGGACGAGCCCAAGGAAGTGGGCCGCCTCGCCGAAGAGATGGGGATCACCCAGCCGAACGTCTCCCAGCACCTCGCCGTGATGCGGGCCGCCGGGATCGTGGAGGCGGAGCGCGACGGGCGCGAGGTCCGCTATCACCTCACCGATCCCGAGGTCATCGACGCTTGCAATCTCATGCGCGGTGTCCTCATGCGCCGGCTCGCTCGCCTCGGCGAGCTGTCCGAGCGCCCGACCACATCCGACGAGCGAGCGAGGCCCAACGAGGGGGCCACGCCCAGTGACCGGGCCACGCCCAGTGACCGGGCCACGCCCAGTGACCGGGCCGCGCCCAGTGACCGGGCCACGCCCAGTGACCGGGCCACGCCCAGTGACCGGGCCGCGCCCACGGCATCGTCCGTCGGGGCCGGGCACGGCTCTTCCCGATGACCGAGGCCCGGCCCTCCCCGATGACCGAGGCCCGGCTCTCCCCGATGACGGGGGTCCAGGGCCAATCCCCGACGATGCCAGTCTGGCCATCCCGGAGCAACCCAAACAAGGAGATCGCGTGGAAGACGAGCCCCTGAACATCGTCCTCTTCTCGGGGACGGAGGACCGCCTCCAGGCCGCCGCGGTCATGGCCAGCGGCGCCGTGGCGCTGGGCCGGAAGGTCAACATCTTCCTCCAGTACTGGGCCCTCGATGCCTTTCGCACGGCGAAGATCTCGACGAGCCTGGGCCTGGCGCCCGAAGCCGGGGAGCGCGGCGCCACCCTCGTCGCCGAGGCGGCGAAGGCCGGCCAGCAGCCCTGGCATGCGACCCTGCGCGTGGCCAAGGAGCTCGGTGAGCTCGACATCCAGGCCTGCTCCCTCTCGATGGATGTCCTGCGGATCGAGGAGGACGAGCTCGACCCGCTCGTTGACGGCGTCGAGGGCGTGACCGCCTTCTACCTGAACGCGGGGGACGGCCACATCATCTTCATCTGACGAAGAACCCGCGGGCGACCGGCGGTCACCCGGCCGCGGCAAGACCGGCGCACGCGCGCCGAGCCAACGACCCGCGCCACCTTGCGGCCAGCGAGCCGGCCGCCGAAAGGAAAGGGACCGATGTCCACCGAGCAGATCGCGCAGACCGTTGACGCCAAGGGGCTGTCATGCCCGATGCCGATCGTGAAGACGGCCCAGGCCATCAAGGGCCTCGACTCCGGCCAGCTGCTGGAGGTCCTGGCCACCGACGCCGGCTCCGTGAAGGATTTCGCCGCCTGGGCGAAGACGACGGGCAACCCGATCGTCGAGCAGTCCGCCGACGCCGGTGTCTATCGTTTCGTCCTCCAGAAGAAGTAGGGAACCCCCCGATGACCCTCGTTGCCGAACCCCCCGTCCCGGCCACCGAGCCGGCCCCCGCGGCAGAGGACGCCGCCGAGGCCAAGCCCCGCGACATCCTCATCATCTGCTACAGCGGCGAGCTCGAGAAGACCTGGGCCACGATGATCCTGGCCACCACCGGCGCCGCCATGGGTGCCAAGGTGCGCGTCTTCCTGACCTTCTGGGGCCTCCAGTCATTCGTGAAGGACGGGAAGCGCATCACCGGCCAGAACGTGATGCAGAAGATGATGTCCTTCATGCAGCGCCCTGGCATCTCTCACCGCAAGCTCAGCAAGATGAACTTCCTCGGCATGGGGCCGTGGATGATGAACAAGCTCGCGAAGCAGTACAACGTCTCCAGCCCGAAGGAGCTCCTCGAGATCGCCCAAGCGATGGGCGTGGAGTTCATGCCCTGCCAGATGACGATGGACATGTTCGGCCTCACGAAGGACGACATGATCGAGGGCCTCGGCGAGCCGGTCGGCGCCGCCACGGTCATCGCGCTCCTCCAGGACGGCGACGCCCCGCTCTTCATCTGACGACCGCGGACGGCCGGGCCCGGGGCCGGGCGCCGGCCGGTCTCCGCTTCGAGCCCGGACAGCCCGACCGCGTCCCGGAAGCGAAAGGAACCCCACTCCATGGCCGACACGCCCACCCGCACGATCGACGCTCGCGGCAGCTTCTGCCCGGGCCCCCTCATGGAGCTCATCCGGGCGATCAAGGAATCCGAGGTCGGGGAGACGATCTCCGTCTGGTCCGCCGACAAGGGCAGCAAGGTGGACATACCGAAGTGGATCGAGAAGGCCGGTCACACGCTCGTCGCCCTCGAGGAGCGGGACGGCTACGATGAGATCATCGTCACGAAGGCCCGGTAGGAGGCACGATGCAGCGCATCGTCATCCTCGGCGGCGGGGTGGGGGGAACGCTCACCGCGAACCTCGTCGCCCGCAAGCTCAAGAGCCGGATCGCGAAGGGCACCGCGAAGGTGACGGTCGTCGATGCGACCGGTCGCCACCTCTACCAGCCCGGGTACATGTACATCGCGATGGGCAGCGAGCGCCGGGAAAAGCTCGAACGACCCGAGAGGAAGCTCCTCGACGACAACGTGGAGCTCGTCGTCGGGCAGATCACGACGATCGACGTCGAGGGTGCGCGCGTCGAGCTCGCCTCCGGCGAGGCGCTGCACTACGACCAGCTCGTGATCGCCACCGGGTCGCGGATCGTCCCGGAGACGATCGAGCACTTCGACCAGGAGGCCCATCACTTCTACACCGCGGACGCCTCGGAGCGGATGCGGAAGGCGCTCGACGCCTTCCGGGGCGGGAAGATCGTCATCGGGATCGCCGGGATCCCGTACAAGTGCCCGCCGGCGCCCCTCGAGGTCGCCTTCCTCATCGAGTCGGAGCTCCGCGATCGCGGCCTGCGCGAGAAGACCGAGCTCCAGTTCCTCTCCCCGATCAACCGGGCCTTCACGATCGAGAGCGTCAGCAAGATGGCGACCCCGATCTTCGAGGAGAAGGGAATTGACCTCCAGCTCCTCGCGGGCGTTGATTCGATCGACCCGGAGCGCAAGGTCGTCATCACCGACGCAATGGAGGAGTACGCGTACGATCTCCTCATCTGCGTCCCGCCGCACAAGGGCTCCCAGGTCGTGACCGACTCTGGGCTGGCCCCGAAGTCGGGCTGGCTGCCGACCGACCGCTACACGCTCCAGGTCAAGAAGATGGCCGCCCCGGGCACGAAGGACGAGGACGTCGAGCGCTTCCCCAACATCTTCGCCCTCGGCGACGCGACGGACCTGCCGCTCTCGAAGGCCGGCTCGACCGCCCACTTCGAGGCGCCGATCGTCGCCGAGCGGGTCGCGGCCGCGGTCCAGGGCCGCGCGCCCTCGGGCAAGCACGCCCGCTACACCGGCAAGGTCATGTGCTTCTTCGAGGTCGGCGACGGCAAGGGAACCCTCCTCTCGTTCGACTACGACCACCCCCCGAAACCGCCGAAGCCGAACCAGATCTGGCATCTCGGCAAGATCGTTTTCAACAAGACCTACTGGCAGACGGTTCCCAGGGGCCGCGTGTAGCCAACCCTGGGCGCCGTACGCCGGCCAGGGGCGCCGCACGCCGGCCAGGGCCCGCCGCACGCCGGGCGGTGGGCGAACCGGGCCCCCCGGCTGGTCGGCCGTGCCAGACGCGCAGGCCGAACCTATGATCCACGTATGACCGACCCGATTGCCCCGGCCGGCTCCGGCCGCGTCTTCCCGCGCGTCTTCGGGCGCCGCCTCCCCGTCGCCGTCCGCGCCAGCGGCGCGACGATCTGGGATGCCGAGGGCCGGGTCTACCTCGACGCCGCCGGCGGGGCGGTCGTCGTCGGGATCGGACATGGCCGCTCCGAGGTCGCCGCCGTCATGGCGGCCCAGGCCGGTCGGGTCGCCTACGCTCACGGGACG